>CAYQAQ010000091.1:0-8924 GCA_964415495.1 uncultured candidatus Brocadiaceae bacterium
GCGTGTCGTCCAGCGTCGAAGAGATGCAGGAGATGGGCGGCGAAGTGGTGTACTCGGTCGCGACCAAGGAGTTCTTCGGCAAGGATGGCAAGGTGACCGGCCTCAAGACGGTCAATCTCGACTGGTCGAAGGGCAAGCCCGAAGAGGTGCCCGGCACCGAGAAGACCTACGAATGCGATCTGGTGCTGCTGGCCATGGGCTTCCTCGGCCCGCGTGGTCAGGATCTCTTGCAGCAGATCGGCTGTACCCTGGACCAGCGCAGCAACATCCAGACCGATCCTGAGACCCGCATGTCCTCGGTGCCTGGTGTCTTCGCGGCTGGTGACTGCCGACGCGGCCAGTCGCTGGTGGTGTGGGCGATCAGCGAAGGCCGTGAAGTGGCGCGCTGCGTCGACGCGTGGCTCAACGGTGGTCAGTCGCTGCTACCGAAGGTGCGTATCGAGGCTTTCGCGTACTGACCCTCCGTTTGTTGCTCCAGTCCAGCCCGTAGCCCCCTCTCTCGAGTGGGGCTGGGCTCGTCTGTTGTCCACCTATGCTGTCCGCCTCGGCAGAATCGTCGATGGACATCGGCGGTTTAACCGCGATAGATAACGCCTAATCCATGGAACTCTTCCTCTTCGCTACCGGGCTGGCGCTCGGTATCTCGTTCATTTGCTCTCTTCTCGAAGCAACGGTCCTCAGTCTCACCTCGGCCCAGATCGCCAATATGGACCAACGGTCGCCAGTGGCAGCGGCGATTTGGCGTGGCTTCAAGCTTGCCATCGACAAGCCGATCGCCGTGATTCTGGTGTTGAATACCACCGCACACACCATCGGCGCCACTATCGCGGGCGCCGAGTTCACCCGTGTCTTCGGGCCAGAAAAACTGGTGCTCTTTTCGCTGCTGTTCACCTTGGCGATGCTGCAATTCACCGAGGTGCTGCCGAAGAGTCTTGGCGTGCGTTACAATGGAGCCTTGGCCCCGCTTATTGCACGGCCACTCGCCATCATGATGCGACTACTGTCGCCTCTGCTGACCGTCATTCATTGGATCAACAAACCGTTCCAGGGTAAGGCCACCAGTGCGGATGACCTCGGTAAGGCAACCCTGGAAGAACTCGCAGCAACGGCGCGCCTGGCGCGCTCAACCCGGCAAATCGGCGCCCGCGAACATCGCATCATCACCGGCGCCGCCCAATTGCGCCAACAGCAAGTTGAGGCCGCCATGGTGCCGCGTTCGGCGCTGATGACGATTTCAACCACCATGTCGCCCCGCGCTGCACTCGCCCACGTTCGCAATGATCCTCACTCGGTTCTGCCTCTGACCGTCGATGGCGACCTCGATCGCGTGGTTGGCCAAGTCAGCTTCGAAGATCTCGTCTTTCTCTTTCAAGATCACCCCGAAGACGGCGATCTCCGCACTATCGCGCAAGAGGTCCATCAGGTGAGTAGCGACCACCTGCTTGGCGATATTCTCGACCATTTCGGCGAATCTGGCGATGCCATGGCGCTGGTGGTCAGCGAAGGCCGCACGGTAGGCATGGTCACGTTGACCGATGTCTTGGATGAGCTGATCGGTGAGATGGAGGCCGATGACGATGATCTGCCGCGCACGTGCATCATGCAACGTGGCAGCCTGATCGTCGGCGGCAGCTTTAGCGCCAGCGATCTGGCCACTCGCCTCAGTGTCAATTGGAGCGATGCCAGCGATCAGACCATTGATGCCTGGCTGCGCGTGCGCCTGGGAGATCTCATCCATATCGGCCGCATCTGGTCCGAAGGTGACGTCCGCTTCCGCATCCGTCGTCTGCGTCATGGCCGTATTGCCGAGGTCGAAGTCATTCCGCCGCCGGTCAAAGAACGGTCATTCGACCCGCAAGCATGAGCGATCCCCGGGCCAGGACGTTTGGTGGGCCAGACCAGCGGGCTCTGGTCAGGGCCGAACCACCGTGCTACGCTGCGCCCGTGGCCACGGTTCTCCTTGTTGAAAGTGACGCGAATTTACGCGACGGGTTGACCCGGCTGGTTTCCGCCCAGGGCCATCAGGCCAAGGTGGCGCGCAGTGCGCTTGAGGCCCTCGACCTGTTGCCCCATTTCAAACCGGATCTTGCCGTCATCGATGCCGAACTCTCGGGCATGGATGGTTGGGATCTGGTACGGCGTATCCGAGGCTCAAAAGCACTTGGAGATACGCCCATCCTGTTTGTAATGGGCGGCGACGCTGATACACGTTTACGCGCCATGCGTCTGGGCGTCGACGACGTGGTCTCACGGCATCTGGGCGTTGAGGAAATCGGTGCGCGCGTGCAGCGCTGCCTAGGCCGTCTCAGCGAAGAACGTGACGCAACCTCGGCCAGCCGCGCTTTGCGTTCTGGTTTTGCAGGTGATCTGTCGGTGCTCGATGCGCCCGGCCTGCTGTCCTTGATGGCTAGTGAACGCAAGACCGGCTCGGTAATGCTGCAACATGGCAATCGCCAAGGCGTGCTCTTGCTGCGTGATGGCCGCGTCGTCCACGCCAAAGTGCTCGATGACGGCAGTACGGGTCCCGAAGCTGCGATTGAATTGCTGTCGTGGCGCGACGGTCAATTTTTCTTCACGTGGGAACCAATCTCGGTCGAAGACCTCATGGGTGTGCCGACCACGCATCTGATCCTAGAAGCCGCACGGCGGGCGGATGAACGGCGACGGACCGATGGCGTCTGAGCCCGGACCAACGTATCTTGACGCGGACGAGCGTTTGCCTCTCACGTGCACTCGCGCCGGTACCTGCTGCCACGGCAAAGCGGTGGGAATCAATCCGTGGGAGCTGGCATGTTTGGCTGCGGAACTTGCGCAAGACAGTCGCACCGTGCGCGACACCCATTGCCAGGACGGTGGCATCCGGCTGCGCATGAATGGAGAACATCGCTGGCGCGGACGTCCGGCCTGTACGTTTTACGCTGACGGCCAGGGTTGCCGCGTCCACGCGGGACGCCCCCTCGCGTGTCGGCTGTATCCGCTCGGCCGTGAGCGCCGCGGCGAGCACGTACGGTATCTCCATGAAGGCCGCGTTTTTCCGTGCTTGGATGGTTGTCTGGAAGTAGCCGATCTACCGAGTCTCAGCGTCGGCGATTACGTCGCTCAGCAAGGTGTGAGCGCCGGCGAAAAGGCTCAAGACGCCTATCTCGAAGTCGTCCAAGATTTAGCGGAAGGCGCCTTCGTCCTGCTCTTCGATACACCGCTGCATGTCAGCGACCCCACGATTCTCGAAAGTTGGCAACGCATCGGTTTGCTGAACGGCGATGAACGCGCCAAGCGCCTCGGTAAGGCGTGGATTGATGCTCTGACTCTTGCGGAAGGCAATTGGTGCGATGTCGATGACTTCGTGCACCGTCACCGCGAGGCGATGCGTCAACGTGCGGAACAAGCGTTTGGTAATCTCAGTGACCTTGCCGCCGTGCGCCACGGTTGCGAAGTGATGATGTTACTTGCCTGTCATCTCGGGGCGAGTCTTGGTGCCGATGCGCGCGAACTAATGGCGACTTGGATCTCGACCGCGCGAGCCAATGGCGTGATTAGCTGAAAATCTCGGTCAGCGCCGCTTTACGGATCGACCAACAGCACCAGTGCGTCGTCATCGTGCAATGTAAACGTATGCGTCCGTGACGGATTCAGGTGGAGGCGGCCACTCGCATGCTCGCGAACACCCAGCGCAACCGTGCCAAAACTGGCTGCCAGATCTTGGAAGTCGGGGAAATGGTGGGCCTGGCCCGCCAACCCCAGATCCGCAGCGCGGCGGAAGGTGAATTCTGAGCCACTCGACCCGAATAAGGCGTCATAGACCACACCGAGTTCGCGGCGGAGGGCGATCTGGGCCAGCAGGTGGCTGATGATGACGCCAGTGGACAGCATTTCAGTTTCGGGATTAGCAAAGAAGCCGGCATTCCCGGGATCACGCAGTTCAACCAATAGACGCGGTCGTCGATCCAAGCGCTTCGTCAAAGCACACACTGCCAGGTGCGTCGCCAAGGTTCGCGCATCAGCGTCTTCAGCGCTCTCCAGCCGATCGGAACCGAGGATGATCACGGCATCAGCAGCAGCGACGGGGAGCCGCTCCAACTCGCACGGAATGGCGAAATCTGCTTCATGATGACGAAGTTGTACCGGTCCCAGATCGATGCGATGCTGATCGAGAATGCGCTGACGCTTTTCCGTCGCTACGGTTGAGACCAGATCGATTTCCCGAGCTTCGTGCTCATGACAAGCAAGCTCGCGCAGCATTGCCGGGACCAAATGGCTCCAGCCTAAGATCAGGATGCGTCGCCCCATGAGTGGCGACGGAGGGCACGGCTTGTTCGCATCGCTGGCTGGCGCCACTGCCGTGGAACGGGCATGGACCAAGGCCTGATCGCGCGCCAATACAATCAACTGGTCACTGCCGTGCACTTTCTCATCGTCACTTGGATTCAAGAGCGGACGCAAATGGAGGCCATCGCGCCGGACCAGGCCGATCACAATGCCATCACGATACGCATGCACCAATTCCCGCGGTCCGCGGCCATTGAGATGCGGATCATGACGAATGCGTAAACTGCAGCCGTGTTCCTGATCGAAAAGCTGTTCGACCAAACGGGCCAGGCCAGGATGGCGTAATGTCTGCGCGATGAGCCGTCCCATGATGGTATCGATGGCAAGAATCTCGGCGTGCTCAGCCGGATACGCCGAGCGCACCAAGTCGAGCTTACGCGCATCGCGAACCGCGGCGACGACCAACGGCGGATGTGCGGCCTCGCGCGCCAACGTCAACAGCGTCTTCATCAACCGCGCATCGTCGTCGGCACGATTCCCCGCAAACGGACTATCCGCCGGCGCCACCACCACGGTCGCCGCATTGATGGCGGCAACGCGATGGAGATCTTCCTGCTTGAGCTGTGATCCGCTGCGCAAGATCACGGTGTCGCGGTGGTAGCGCCGGCCGAGACGCTGGCGCAAAGCCACATCGTGCGCGTGGTCCACTTCGTCGGCGAGAATGGCGATGCGCAGGCGCCGCACGCGGTGATGGCGTAGAAATCGCCGTAAACGACCCACTGCTGCGGTCAATTCCGCCACCAATTCTGGCGTATGGCCCGACCAGCCGAGCACCACCACATGCCGACGCAGCGCTAGCGGCGTCAATCCCATCTCCAGATGACGAATGGTTTGATTGAGCCATTGCGTCATCACCGCGATCAGCGCGCCCATGAACAGGACGTAGCCGGAGATGGTCACCACCGTTGAAAGGACGCGACGGAGCGCACCTTCATCGTCACCAAGGTAACCGGGATCAGTCAATCTCAGAAATGCCCACCACACCGCATGGTGCCAGGGGGCGTCGCGCGCGGCCGGATCGAAGAAGTACAAGGCGGTGCCACCAGAAACACTGACCAGTCCCACCACCGCGATTAAGAACAACAGACGGTACTGGGGTCCGCCCATCAGGAATCGTTCGACCTGGAATTGGAGGGCTTCGCGCCAGCGTCGGATCATTGGCGCAGCATCCACATCGTGATTAGAGTCACAAGTGCGAGTTAACCATGTCGGCGGCGATATTCACCGGGACTGCTGCCAGTTTCCTTCTTGAACACGCGGCACAGGACTGCCGAAGAGGAAAAGCCGCAGGCGCCAGCGATTTCCGCGACCGATTGATCACTGGACGACAGCAGGTGCCGCACTGACCGCAGCCGCCGTTCAATCAGATAGCGATGCGGAGTCGCGTCGAGATGGCGGCGAAATTCGGCATGCAAATGCGCGGTCGACCAGTTCGCCTGGGCCGCGAGGTCCTCTAGTGATAAATCTTCCGCGTAGCGCGAATCGACGCAGTCGAGCACCTGCGTCAAGGCTGCCGGCAGATCCGGTGCACCCGCACGGCGTACGGCCAAACGTGCCTGAAACAGCAGCCGTCCGTACACCCAGGCCAACAAAGCCTGGCGATCAAATTGTTCATCGACCGCCCAACGCACGGCTTGGCGGGTGAACCAACGCACCTCGTCGAGATCATTCCAGCGCGTGACGCGTGGCGCTGGACGGGGCGCGCCGGGAGTGACCGTGACATTGACGGCCAGACAACGATAAGGGTCGGAAAAATCGCTCCGGCCAATGGTGAGATCTCCGACGCAATGCCAAATGAGGTCGCCCGGTACGACCTCGCGCCAGCCGCCGACATCTTCGATCCAACCGCGTCCGCCAGTCACCAATTCAATGCACTCGCGATCGGCCGAAATCCGACGCGGTTGCGGGTGGTGTCCGGGCGCTTGGTGAAAGTGCGTGATGGCGACAAGGTCGCGGACGTGGGCAAGGGCCTGCATGTGATCTATCCGGAAGTCCGGAGGTCCGGGAGTCCGGGAGTCCGGGAGTCCGGGAGTCGGTGTTGAACGTGCGCGCATTGGAGTCGCGGATGGTCGCCACTCAAGGACTCCGGACCAGTTGACCGGCGCGAGCAGAACCGCGAATCCCCTCTTGAGCCCAGAATGAAAGCGCTTCCACTCCCTCCCCCACGGAGAATATCATGGCCAAAAAGGCTCTTGTCGTCTGGGGTGGCTGGGACGGCCACACCCCCAAACAATCCACCGACCGCTTCCTGCCTTTCCTGGAACGGAATGGCTATGAGGTCGTCGTGAAGGACACGCTTGAGGCCTACACCGACAGCGCACTGATGGGGTCGCTCGATCTGATCGTGCAATGCTGGACCATGGGTCAGCTCAGCAAGGAAGCCTGGGAAGGCCTCGACAAGACCGTGCAGTCTGGCGTCGGCCTTGCGGGCTGGCATGGCGGGCTGTGCGACAGCTTCCGCAGCCATTGCTCGTACCAGTGGATGACCGGCGGGCAGTTCCTCAGCCACCCGGGCAACATCAAGGACTACGAAGTCCACATCACCAATTGGGCCGACCCGATCACCGAGGGCCTCAGCGATTTCACGATCACGTCTGAGCAATATTACATGCTCACTGATCCGGCGAACGTCGTCCTCGCCACGACCACCTTCGATGGCGTGCATGATGCCAACAGCAAAGGCGTGGTGATGCCGACCGTGTGGAAGAAACGCTGGGGCAAGGGCCAGGTGTTCTACAACGCCCTGGGTCACGTCGCCGCCGACTTCGATGTACCAGAAGCGCGCATTATGACGGAACGCGGCCTGTTGTGGGCGTCGCGGTAGGCCCTAGGTCCTGGGTCGTCGCACTCCCCATATCCAAACGACCGCTGGCGGGTCTATTTTCCGTTAGTCCGAATATTTTGCACGCCTCCTTTTTCAAGAGACCTAGGACCTAGACATAGGACTTTCCCTTATGACCCACAAACCCCTCACCGTCGGTATCATCGGTTGCGGCAATATCGCTGAAAAAGCGTATGCGCCGGTGTGCCAGAAATTTCCGCTGCTGCAGTTGGTGGCGTGCGCGGACATCGATGTCGCGCGGGCGCAGGCGATGGCGGACAAATGCGGCATTCCCAAGGCGTGCAGCGTCGATGATTTGCTCGCCGATCCCGGTATCGAGTTGGTGATCAATCTCACCATCCCCAAGGCGCATGCCGAGATCGACTGCCGTGCGCTGTCGGCCGGCAAGCATGTGTTTAGCGAAAAGCCCTTCGCCGTGACCCGCGCCGAAGGCGAACAGGTCGTCGCCTTGGCCAAGCAGAAAAAACTGCGCGTCGGTTGTGCTCCCGATACCGTGATGGGCAGCGGCGTGCAAACGGCGCGCAAGCTGATCGACGATGGCCTGATCGGCCGCGTCGTCGCTGGTCATTGCTTCATGCAATGCGGTGGCCACGAAACCTGGCATCCCTCGCCCGAGTTTTATTACGAAGTCGGCGGCGGTCCGGTCTTCGACATGGGGCCTTATTATCTGCACGCATTGATCACGCTTTTGGGTCCGATCAAGCGCGTCAGCGGCGCGGCCACCATCACGTGGCCGACGCGCACGATCACCAGTCAGCCGAAAGCTGGCAAAGTGGTGCCGGTTGAGATTCCGACCCACGTTTCAGGCGTGCTAGAATTCGTTCAAGGCGCGGTGATCACCTTCACCATGTCCTTCGACATCAAGGGCGGCCACCACATGCCCAACATCGAGCTCTACGGCACCGACGGCTCGATGCAGGTGCCGGATCCGAACGGCACCGGCGGTCCCGTGCACGTCAGTCGCCGCAGTGTCCATGGCTGGGTGCAGTACAACCACACGCATCCCTACAAAGAAGGCGCGCGCGGGGTCGGCATCGCGGACATGGCGGTCGCCATCCGCACCGGCCGCGATCACCGCGCCAACGATCGCATCGCCATGCATGCGCTCGACGCCATGGTCGCTATCCATGATGCGGCTGCGAGCGGTCGCTACGTGGAGCTGACCAGCACCTGCGAGCGGCCGGCGGCGATGCGGGCGGATCTGCCGGATTGGACGCTCGACGACTGACGCCGATTGGCTGTCGTCGCCCGTCCAATGCCATTGCGCTAAGAAGTGACGGCTTTGCCGCGGTTTCCGTACTCGAATGGACACAGAGCACCAGAGGAACCGGAGGGCGCATGACATTTCCACACTCACCCCAGGCATGACAACGGACCGAGAAGCACGCCCAAACCCTTGCTCTTCTCTCTGGTGGCTCTGGTGCTCTGTGTCTATGTGGTTGTCATTTCGCCAGAAAAGCGGGGGATGCCGAACATGTTAACGCAATGGCATTGGTCGCCCGTCGGTCGTCGGTCGCGAATCGTCGCTCGTCGAATCGCTTCGGCATTCCGTTTTGGTACGGAGCGGCTGCGCCCTTAAGCATCATGATGCTTGAAAATAATGCCCACATGGCATCATGATGTCATGCGTACCACCTTGACCATCGACGATGATCTCCTCGACGCGCTGAAGTCCTTGGCACATCAGGAGCAACGTCCATTCAAGGAGGTTGTCAACGATGCTATTCGTGCCGGCTTGGCGGACCAGCGGGTGGGG
>CAYQAQ010000092.1:0-8841 GCA_964415495.1 uncultured candidatus Brocadiaceae bacterium
CGGCAAGGGCGTGCTCAAAGCCGTCGCCAACGTCAACGACAAGATCGGTCCGGAATTGGTCGGCCTGGAAGCCGGCAATCAGCGCCTGATCGACTCGCTGATGATCGAAATGGATGGCACCGAGAACAAAGCCAACTTCGGCGCCAACGCCATCCTCGGCGTGTCGCTCGCCACCGCCAAGGCTGCCGCGCTGTCCGCCGGCCTGCCGCTGTACCGCTACATCGGCGGCACCAATGCGCGCCAGCTGCCGGTGCCGATGGCTAACATCATCAACGGCGGCAAACACGCCGACAACACCGTCGACTTCCAGGAATTCATGGTGATGCCGGTCGGTGCCAAGAGCTGGTCCGACGCCATCCGCCAGGTGTGCGAAGTGTTCCATACGCTGAAGTCAGTGCTCAAGAAGGCTGGCCACAACACCAATGTCGGCGATGAAGGCGGCTTCGCGCCGAATCTCGACAACGAAGAAGCGCTCAAGTTCATCATGGAAGCCATCGACAAGGCGGGCTACAAAGCCGGCCGCGATGCTGATTTCGCCATCGCTCTCGACTGCGCCTCGAGCGAACTGTGGGATGAAGGCGGCAAGAAGGGGTACAAGTTCTGGAAGTCGAACCCCAGCAAGCTGTTCAGCGCCGACGAACTCGTCGACCTGTTCGCCGGCTGGTGCGACAAGTACCCGATCATCTCGATCGAAGATCCGCTCGACCAGGACGACTGGGACGGCTACGCCTCGATGACCAAGCGTCTGGGCAAGCAGATCCAGGTCGTTGGCGACGACTTCTTCGTCACCAACCCCAAGCGCCTTGCCGACGGTATCTCCAAGGGCTGCGCCAACTCGATCCTGATCAAGGTCAATCAGATCGGCACGTTGTCCGAGACCCTGGATGCCGTTGAGATGGCGCACAAGGCCGGCTACACTGCCGTGCTGTCGCACCGCTCGGGCGAAACCGAAGACGCCACCATCGCCGACATCGCCGTCGCCACCAACTGCGGCCAGATCAAAACCGGCAGCGCCAGCCGCACCGATCGCATCGCCAAGTACAATCAGCTCATCCGCATCGAAGAAGAGCTCGGTCGCGAAGCCCAGTATCGCGGCCTGAAGACGTTCACGAATCTGTACCGCTGATATTTCGGCTATTGTGCCCCGAGTGATCGAGGCACGACAAGCTCATCACAGAACAACGCCGCAGAGGTATCTCTGCGGCGTTGTTTGTGAGCCTGCCGGGCACGTTGCCCGTAGTCATTACATAGTGAAGCCGACTACCATGCCGATTTGAAAGCCGCCGAAGTCATCGACGAAGAATTCGCCGAGGCCAGGATCGATGTCTTGGCGATCGAAAGTCGAGTAGCGGTACAGCGCGCGCACGCCGATGTGGCCACTCGGCACTCCGCTGCTGCGGTATACGATTACTTCGCCACCGATGTCGCCAATGAGACTACGTTCATCCAAAGCCTCATCATAAAAAGCACCGCCGAATCCGGCAATCACAGCAACTTCCTGATGCGCGCCACGCCAAGCTGCGTACCGCAAACGCAAAGCATGAATCGTCGAATCAACCACGAATTCATCGCCATCTCCTTCACGGCCTTCGCGCACACCCTGCTCGTGGTAATAACCGCCACGAACGCGGGAGCCTAAGGGGAAAAAGACGGAAAACGACTGCGAGAAGCCCCACCAGCGATGGTCATTCGGCGCATCGTAATGTACGCCATATTCAAAGCCGATACCGACGCGCTGATCTTGGGCGGAGATCGGCTGGGCCGACAACAGCAGCGCCGGAATCGACAAGAACGACCAATTTTTCACGCGCATCATAATGGTGTGGACCCTAGCCCCGATCCGGATATGTCAATCCGGATCGGAGTGATGAACAGTCTTAGAAATAAATACCGACGCCAACGCCGATCTGGAAGCCGCCAAGATCGTCAATGTCCTCGGTCAAAACACCAGCGACATCATCGATGCGGGCGTAACGGTAATTGGCGCGAATATCGAACTGCCCTTTGATGGGACCGCGCTCACCCGCGAATGGCGCGAATTTTACGCCAATATCGCCGACGAAAATACCGTCATCGAGGTCGCCAGTATACGCTCCATGACCCAGGCCAAGGAACAGGCTCAGCTCTTGGCTGGCATTGGCCCACACGGCGTAACCAACACGGATTTGGTAGACGGCGACGTCAATATCGGCCGTAACGCCATCTTCATCGCCGCTGATGTTACCGCGTTCGTGGTACACACCGGCGTAGAGACGGTCCTTAATTGGGAAGACCAAAGCAAAGCTGGTCGATGCGCCCTCAAGGCGATCGTCGTTGTAGAGGTTGAAGGTAAAGCCGAAGTCAAAACCGAGATGATAGCGAACGTCCTGATCGGCGGCGGCCAACCCGGACGTAGCGACAGCGGCGACGGTGGCGGCGAGCAGGGGCGATGCAAGGCAGCGTGCGAACACGGGGACTCCAATCGGTAAGCGGGTGGTGGGGTTAGGAACAACCCACGCCAACGCAAACCCGCGCCATTCCAAAAGACCCGGGTGGCATGCCACCCGGGTCGATCAGTCCTGGAAACAGGTCGGTTGTGTGGGAACCGACAATCGTCTTCTGAATCAGCTCAGAAGAAGATGCCGACGCCGAGACCGATCTGGAAGCCGCCCATGTCGTCGGCGTCTTCGCTCAGACCAACACCCTGGGAATCGATACGGGCGTAACGGTAGTTAGCGTGGATGTCGAGCTGGCCGGTCACGGGACCAGTCTTCGACTTGACGGGCACGTAGCGGGCGCCGAGGTCACCAACGAGCGCGCTGTCGTCGATGTCGCCGGTGTAGCGGATGTGACCGAAGCCGAGGAACAGGCTGACATCCTGGCTGTCATTGCCCCACACCGAGTAGTTCATACGGATGGTGTTGGCCGAGCTGTCGGCGTCGATGTCATCACCATCTTCAGAACCCTGCAGATTGCCGCGTTCGTGGACCACAGCGGCCGACATGCGCGAGCCGATCGGGAAGACCAGGGCGAACGAGGTCGCCGCGCCTTCGAAGCGATCGTCATTGTAGAGGTTGAAGTTGAAGCCGAATTCGAAGCCGACGTAGGGACCAGTGACGGCATTGTCAGCGGCGGCAACGGGGGTGAGGACTGCGCCTGCGACGAGCAGGGCGGGAACGATATGCTTGAGCACGGAGCTCTCCTGGTGGGTTAGGGCTGGGATTCAGCCCATGGGTGTGATCGGAAGTTTAAACCCTATTCACCCATTCTTCATTCGTCAATAACGTTTCCTTACAAATGGAAGTTCTTGTCAGCGTCGCACTTAACCGGAGAATCAGGGGTTCGTACTCGGCAAGGATAGGTCTTGTGCCGCGTCGTTCTCGTAACCGACTACCCCAAATCTGGAGCTCCTGTGTCCACCTTTCGCCTCTCCCTGATGCTTGTTGTTGGATTGTTGCTGGTCGCTTGCGGCGTGCGGAAAGATCTCGCCTTCACCTATCACAAAGCAGATATCAGCGAAGCCCAGTTAATTGCTGATCAACAGACGTTACGCAATACGCCTGGAGTCCAACGTGTGCACGGTCGGCTGGGCGATCAGAACCGCGCCACGATCGAAGTCGGCGTCAAAGAGGGATATGATTTGCTCATTCAGGAGAAATTGATCGGGATGGGCTGGAATCAGGGCAAGCACTGAAGAGACGGGAGCTCGAAGACGGGAGTCGCCAACGTGGCCGAGCGTCGCACCGTGGGCGCGGCGCTTGGCTTAACCATCATCGCCTGCCGCAGCAACCTTCCGCCGGTCCGAACGTCTCGGTGCGGTCACTCCGATCTCCCGTCGTTATTCGGCGCAATCATCCGCCAAAAACGCGGTTCACCTTCTCTGCACCCGCAGTGAAGACGTACACCGCAGCCGCCAGCGCGACGATGCCGGCGATATATTTGTAGATTACCCAGCCCATCACCATGCCGGGTGCACCATGCACGGATTCCGGTGCGGGCGCAACGCCGCTGCGCAGCCGCAGCCACGATTCAGTGCCGACCGCGATCTTGAGCACAGCAAACGCCAGCAATAAAGATCCCAGCAGCACATGAAAAGAAATGTCCAGACCGGTGAAACGATCGGCCACGGCCAGCAGCAGGACAGCCACAAAGGCCGCCACGGCGCCGCGTGCGCACCACATCGCACCGGTCGCGGCGGTCATGCGGTCAAGGCCTTGGCAGCGGCAACGATGCCGGCGACGCCGATGCCGTGCTTGTCGTAGAGTTCGTCAGCGGTGTAGGCGCTCTGACCGAATTCGCCGTCGACGCCCAACACGTGGACCGCTGGACGGACGCCAGCCTGGGCCAAGGCCGACACCAGCATCGAGCCAGCGCCGCCGACCTTTTGATGATCTTCCACCGTGACCAGACGACCGTCGGCGCGCTCCAGCGCGGCCTTGTGCGCCACCAGGTCCGGAGCGTTCGGCGTCGCATTATTGAGCACAATGGCGCCGATACCGGCGGCCTGCAGCTGCGCTGCCGCTTTGATCGCGTGCGTGACCAGCGAGCCGTTGGCCGAGATCACCACTCTGGCCTTGGCACCGGCCGTGGTATCGGCCACGGTCATCGCCGCGCCCCACACGTAGTCGGTGCCGGCCGGCTTGAGCGACGCCGGATAATTTTCGCGGCCGCAGAAGAACAACACACAGTCGGGGGTTGTGCCGGCCTTGCGTTGCTCGGCGAAACGGTTGAGGGCAAAGCCCATCGCCCATTCAGCTTCTTCCGCCGTGGCGGGGCAATACTGCTGCAGATGCGGAATGCCGCCGGACATGGCCAGATACATCAGGCCCTGATGCGACGCACCGTCTGCCGCGTCTTGGAAACCGGTGTGCGAGAACACCGCGATCACCGGCGCCTGTGAGATGTTGGCCATGCACAAGGGCAGCGCGCCCTTGGTCACACCGAACTGGACGAAGGTGTCAACGACCGGGATGTAGCCGAGGCGCGAATAGCCTGCGGCGGTCGAGATCATATTCGCCTCGGCGACGCCGACTTCGAGGCTGTTCTGCGGGAACTTGGCGCGGAAAGGCGCTACGCCGGTCGAGCCTTGCAGGTCGGCGCTGATCGACACCACCGGCAGACCCGCGGTCGCGGCCGCGATCATCGCCTTGGGGAAACCGGATTGAATCTTGTCCTTCTTCGGCGCATTCGGATCAGCCGGTTTGGCGGCAGCTTGTTTCGCGGCCCACGCCGCTTCGAGGTCCTTGGCCCACGCATCGAATTCGCCCGAGAGCGGCTTGCCATAGGCCTCTTCGGCGAAGGCGCGGACTTCATTGACCTTGCTGATCGGGAATCCGTGACCGCCCGAGCTGCTCTTCACCGTGGCTGCCACGCCGAAACCTTTTACGGTCTTGGCCCAGATCGCGACCGGCTTGGTACGATCGGCGCGCGCCGTGGCCACCGCAGCCTCGACCGCGGTAAACGCCGTCTGGAGATCATTGCCCTGCTCGACCTTGACCACGGTCCAACCCTGGGCGGCCAACGACTGGAAATACGGCTGCATCGAAAAGCTATCCGCATCGACCCGACCTGACAGCTTGGTGTTATTGTCCGAGATGACGAGTACGAAGGGATTCACGTGATCCTTGGCAGCCAGACCAGGAATGGCGGAAACCGCCTCTTTGGCTTCACCTTCCATCATCGCGCCATCCGAGATCACGCAGATGGTGGTGCGGTCATTGCCGGCCAAGCGGTCGGCCAGGGCCAGACCCTGCGCCACCGGCAGTGACGAACCGAGCGGACCATTCGACACCATGACCCCCTCCGGGAACAGGTGCGATTCGCCGTGGCCCGTGAGCTTGGACGTCATCGAGCGGAAGGCACGCAGATCCTTGACCGTCAAACCTGCAAAACCGTAGTTGGCCTTGAGCGCATAGACGCCGTTTTCGGTGTGCCCGGCGTCGTTGACGAAATTATACGCGAGGCGCCAATCCGGAGCCGAGAACAGCACGCCGTGGATCGCGGACATCAATTCGGCCAAGCCGGCCGGTCCGCCCCAATGGCAGGCAGCGCCGCCAACCACAGCGTCCATGTTCATCAGCGCCAGCATTTTGCGCGTGATCACCGGGTCAGCGACTTCCAACGTGCTGCCATCGGCGCGACGCACGGTCTTAGCCCACTGCGGATTACCTGGATTGCCCGCCAGCGGCTCCGTGATCGGCAGCGGCTTGACGTGGCGCAAATGCGCGGGGATTTCAGCGGCAGGAGCGAGTTCGGTACCCATGGAAGACCTCGTAAGGAAAATCGTTGAGGCGGGAGTCTGGTGAGTGCCGAAAGGGCGCAAGGCACAAGGCCGTCACGCCCACTCGACCCACCAACGAAAAAACCCAACCGTACGGCTGGGTTTTTTCGTTGGCGACCTGGAAGGGACTTGAACCCTCGACCTCCGCCGTGACAGGGCGGCGCTCTAACCAACTGAGCTACCAGGCCAGGTTGTCCAAAGAACGCCTGTGGTGGGCGATGAGGGATTCGAACCCCCGACATCCTCCTTGTAAGGGAGGCGCTCTAGCCGCTGAGCTAATCGCCCGCGCGACCCTCCGCTTGCGCTGGGGTGCGGCAACATAGAGGTCAGGTTGGAGGGCGCAAGAGGGTTCCTATATGGGATCAGATGAGGCTCGTGTGCGGCGCGGGATGAAGATCTGTTTCGGGGCGCGGCTTGACCCTCAAGGGGGGCAGTCTATAGATGGGCCTGGAAAGCGGACTTGCTACATTGGGGCATACTTTCGACGTAGCCCCGTCAGCAAGCCGTACAGGAGTCAGCTCGTGGGCGAAGATGTTCTGTTACTCACCGAGGTTGCGGAATCGTTCTGCAAACTCGTGGACCCTGAGAAGGGCACGGTGCAGGCACCTTTACATGAATTATCCGGCCAGGGCGCGGTGCTCGGTGGCCAGCTGACGTTTAAGGAAAACGACTACGTCGACGCCACGCTGCATCTGAAAGGTGTGGTGCCGCGGCCGATGTTCGCCCATGTGGTGTCGCTGGATGACGGTAAGCTGTTGGTGCGCTGGTTGCACTTCGACGGTGCCGATGAGGCTAAGCTCAAGGACCTGCTGCAGCGCTTTAAGACCGGCTCTCTGCAACCGGATGAGCAGTTGCGCCCGGATGGCAGCAACAGCTTCCCGGCGGTGAAGAAGGAGCCGGCTGCCAACACGGAGCCCCTCAAAGAAGGCACTCGCCGAGTCACGCGACCGAGCCAAGTGTTCACGCCCTTTGCCGCCAAGGCGAAACCCGACGGCAGCAAGCCAGGGGCTGCCAAGCCGGCCGCAGAGACACCGGCAGCACCCCCTGCTGCAGCCTCCGCTCCCCCCGCCAGCAGCGCCAGTGCCCGCATCCGTCAAGGTACACGCCGCATCACCCGGCCGAGTTCCGAAGCCTTGGAGGCCGAAGCGTCGCCGCTCTCAAATCCAACCCAGGCAGCGCCTGGTGAAGGATCGTCGTCGGAACGCAAAGTCTTGGGCGAAGGCGACCCCAGTGGCGGCTTCAGCCTGAACAAGCCAGGCGAAGGATCCGGCGGCCACGTCGTCATCGCACCCACCGCCAAGTTCAACAAGATGCGGGACGACCGGCCGGTCGAAAACCCGACCTCGACCGAGCTGCCCGGCAAGGCCAAAGTCGTCGTCGGCGCCGACGGCAAAATGGACATCGGCGCGACGATTCGCTCGCAGGCGAAGACGGTACGCGCCTCGGAATTGGCCGCCCGCCACGACAAAGTTCGCGTGCTCAACATGGGCACGATCAAGCTGCTCATTCAGGACGCCGTCGGCGAAGCGATGCAGCATCTCACCGCCAACATGGGCGAGAATGAGAAGAAGCAGCTTTTACAAGAAGCCGAAGCCCAATTCCAGGAACGCCTGAAAGCCTTCAAGGCTGAGAAGGAAAGTTCTGACGCCTACGCCAAGCACCTGAACGAGCAGCTGCGCAAAGCGCAGGAACTGCTCGAAACCGAGCGTAAGCGCGAGATCAAGGCCGAGCAGTTCACCGTCTCCGAATCGGGCATGGGCCAGATCGAAGACAAAATGAAGCGGGTGCTCGATCACGCCCTGCGCACCGGCAACGTGTCGCCCGAGCTGGAAACCAAGCTGCGGGAGATGATCGCGCACATTCTCGACGACGAACGCGAACGCATCCGTCGTCAGGAAGAAGAAGCGCAGTCGGCCAAAATCGATCTGCTCGAAAAGAAGATCAAGCGTCTGGCCAAGGATCTGGAAGGCACCGAGCGCGAACGCGACGAAGCGCGCCAGCTCGCCAGTGCGCTCGAAGCGGCCGGCGGCGGCGGTATCCGCGGCATCATGACCGCGGGCATTCAAGACACCGCGGCAGGCAAGAAGCGCAAACTGGCGCTGATGAAGGAAATCCTCGACATGAATCGCAAGATTCGTGACGAGCTCGGGGTGAAATACGAGCGCGACGATGAGGCGGTGGCCAAAATCGAAGCCGAACGCCAGAAGCTACCCGACACCCCCCTCGATGATCCTGCCGAAAAAGCCGCGCGCGAAGAGATCGCCCGCGCCGCTGCAGCAGAGCGTGAAGCGGCTATGGCGGCGGCCGAAGCCGCTGAAGCGGCCGGCGAAGCGCCGCCAGCTGCCGCCGAACCAGCGGCAGCAGCTGCTGCTGCTGCGGAACCAGAAGAAAGCGCTGCTCCCGCTGCCGACGACGCTGGCTCTGGTGCTGAAGAAATCGATCCCGACGACATGGTGTGGGAGGTCAAGCCCATCCAAGTCATGGACGACGAAGAGCGCGACGCCAAGAAGGTCGGTGGCGTCAAGAAGATGGGTGCCAGTGGTGCCACCGCACCCCCTCTGTTCAAAAAACCGGGCGGATGA
>CAYQAQ010000093.1:0-8813 GCA_964415495.1 uncultured candidatus Brocadiaceae bacterium
TCATCAACGCCGACACGGATAGCCGCTACGAGGCCAACAGCGCCGTGATGCCCCGTCCAGGCGTTCCGTGTCGCATGGTGCTGACGGCCGCCCCCGTGCCTCTGCGATTGGTGATGGACGCTACCGAGACGTTGGTCGATGCTACCGGGACCGTGCTTGATGATGCCGCCCTCGCGGCGCTCTTGGGTACGCACTTCGCCGACGCGACGGTCGATATGCGGGCCGTTGCCATCCATGTCGTCGACCCGGCGACCCCAGGTGAGGTCGATGTCGCGGTTCGTACTCGCATCCTGAGTGCCGCCGCTACCGCCGAGGTCTGGGCCATTCCGATCTTCGTGCCGGGTGCACCGCGGTAAGGGTTTGGGCCTCCTGTCTTAGGAATCTGCGCCGAAATCCCCTCTCCGCGACCAGCATTTCGGCGCAGAGTGCGTGGGGTTTGGGGCGAAGCCCCGAAACAACCGTCAACAGCCCGGCGGAGCCGATCATCGAACCTTCGGTTCCGGCGGAGCCGGGCTGTGTCGACCCTTGCAGGGGGGGTTCCGGTCGACCACAATCCGACCGCAAAGCCCGACCGATCCGTTCTGATACGAGGTACGTTATGATCACTCTGGAAGAACTGCTGCGCATCATGGTGGAGCGTGGTGGCTCGGACCTGCACATCTCTGCTGGTTCAGCGCCCCGCGTGCGCCTGGACGGGGCGCTGGTCGAGGTGCCGCAGACGGAAGTGCTCGGCCCCGAGCAGACCAAAAAGCTGATCTATTCGGTTCTTGATGGCCAGCAGATTGCCCGCTTCGAGCAGGACCTCGAACTCGACATGTCCTTTGGCCTGTCCGGCGTCGGCCGCTTCCGCGTCAATGTCTTCTATCAGCGGGGCGCGGTCGGATCGGTGCTGCGTACCATTCCGTACGAAATCTTCTCCTTCGAGCAACTCGGCCTGCCGCGCGATGTCTGCCTGCGCCTGTGCGAAATCAACAAAGGCTTGGTGCTGGTGACCGGTGCCACCGGCTCGGGCAAGTCGACCTCGCTGGCGTCGATGATCGACTACATCAACCAGACCCGGCAAGATCACATCATCACCATTGAAGACCCGATCGAGTTCGTCCATCGCAACAAGCAGTGCTTGGTCAATCAGCGCGAGGTCGGCACCGACACCATGGGGTTCAATTCATCGCTCCGCCGCGTCCTGCGCCAGGACCCGGACGTGGTGCTGATCGGTGAAATGCGCGATAAGGAAACCATCGAAGCCGGTTTAACCCTGGCTGAGACCGGTCACTTGACCTTCGCGACCCTGCATACCTCCGACTGCGTGCAGACCATCAACCGCATCATCGACGTCTTCCCGGCCTATCAGCAGAATCAGATCCGTACCCAGCTGTCGTTCGTGCTCGAAGGCGTGTTCTGTCAGCAATTGCTGCCGCGGGCGACCGGCCGAGGACGAGCCCTGGCGGCCGAGGTGATGATGCCGAACTCAGCCATCCGATCGCTAATCCGCGAAGACAAGTGCCATCAGATCCTCTCGCACATCCAGACCGGCGCGAAAGTCGGCATGCGCACGATGAACCAGAGCCTGTATGAGCTCTACCGCACCAATCAAATCACCTGGGACGATGCGATGATGTATTCGACCGACGTCGAAGATCTCAAGCGCACGTCGCAGCGCGACGGCAAGACTTGAAGGTACGTGTGGACGCCGGATATCAGCCCGCCGCAGCCCAGCAGGATAACGCATGGTAGCCCTCAATCGTCTGACGCGCAAAAAGCTCGGTGAAATCCTGATTGAACAGGGATTACTCTCTGAAGAGCAGGTGCAGGACACCTTGCGCCTCCAGCATCAGCTGGGGCTACTGTTCGGTGAGACCCTGGTGCAGCAGCAGTTGGTCAGCGAAGAAAAACTAGTGTCGATCTTGGTGTCGCAGTTCGGTATTCCGTACATTCTGCCAACGTCGTATAATATCCCCAAAGAACTGCTGGAGATCTTCGATCCGCAGATGATGCGACGCTTCCAGTTCGTGCCCATCGACTCGATCGGCTCCGTGTTGGTGGTGGCGATCTCAGGCTTGCTCTCGGAAGATCTGCTGCGCGAAATCGAAGGTCAGACCGGTTGCACCTTGCAGCTGTTCCTGACCAAGATGAGTGAAATCAACGCGGTGCTGTCGCACCACGGCCTGTAAGCGAGGACCCCTGCCATGGCCAATGTCGCCGGATACAACCGCAAGCTGGCCGCTGTGCTCAAGCGCCATGGCCTGCTCGATGACGCGCAATTGTCGGAACTCGGCACCAAGGCCGCGCGCGAAAACATTCTGCTCTCGACCATGGTGGTCAGTAACAATTTGGTCGATGAGCTCACCTTGCTGGGTCTCGTCAGCGAAGATTGCGGCATTCCTCCCATCGACATTGACAAGCTCACCACCGACGTGGATGCCCTGAAGGAACAGAACCAAGGCAAGGAGCCGGTGACCGAGGATGTCGCCCGCTTTCACGGCATCATGCCCTTGGCGATGGTCGGTGACTACCTGACGATCGCGGTCGCGAATCCCTATGACGTGGTGATGCTCGACGATCTCAAGATCCAGATCGGCAAGCAATTGTTGCCGGTGATCTCTTCAGAACGCGCTATTTTGGCCGCCATCGAGCGCAATTATCACGCGAAAGAGAAGGCTGTTGCCGACTTGATGGACAACCTCGGCCGCGAGGGCAGCGACCTCGACGTGCAAGAGAGCGCCAGGGAACTGGAAGACGCCGACGACGCGGACTTGGCCGCAGATGGTGAAGACAGCCCGGCGGTGAAGGCCGTGAAGGCGATGCTGAGCATGGCCATTCGCAAGGGCGCCTCGGATATTCACGTCGAACCCTACGAGAAGAAAACCCGCGTCCGTCTGCGCATCGACGGCGTGCTGCACGAAGTCATGGATCTGCCGAAGAAGATCGAAAAGGCGATCTGCTCGCGCATCAAAATCATGACCGACACCATGAATATCGCCGAACGCGGTAAGCCGCAGGACGGGCGCATCGCGGTGTCGATGGAAGGAAAAAAGTGCGATATTCGCGTGAGTTCGCTGCCCTTGGTGTACGGTGAAAAAATCTGTATGCGTATCTTGGCCAAGGGCAACTTGGTCGACATGAAGGATCTCAATCTCGAACCGATGGTGTTCGACATTTTGAGCAAAGGTTTGGCCGCGCCGCAGGGCATGGTGCTGGTGACTGGGCCGACGGGTTCGGGTAAGTCGACGACCCTGTATTCATGTCTCAAGACGGTGATGAACCCGGAAGAGAACGTCAATACGGTGGAAGACCCGGTTGAATACGAACTCGAAGGCATCAATCAGTGCCACGTCAATCCGAAGCGCGGATTGACCTTCGCCAATGCCTTGCGTGCTCTGCTGCGTCAAGACCCCGACACCATCATGATCGGCGAAATTCGTGACCAGGAGACCATCGAAATCGCAGTGAAAGCCGCGTTGACGGGTCACTTGGTGCTATCGACCTTGCACACCAATGACGCCCCCTCGACCATCACCCGTATCATCGACATGGGCATTGAGCCCTTGATGGTGGCGTCGACCGTTAACGTCGTGCTGGCCCAGCGCCTCGCCCGTCGTCTGTGCAACAATTGCAAGGTGGAGATGCCCAAGTCCGAATATCCGCCGCGGGAGCAGTTGGTGCAGATCGGATTCAAACCGGAAGAGATCGAAGGCCTCAAGCTGATGAAGCCGGTCGGCTGTACCCTGTGCAACATGGGCTATAAAGGCCGTTTTGCTCTCGTCGAATGTATGGAAATGAATGATGCCTTGCGCCGCATCATTGTGGCCGGCGGTGGTGACATTGAGATTCGCAAAGTGGCAGTCGAAACCGGCATGATCACCCTGCGCCGCGCCGGACTCCTCAACGTGATGCGCGGCGTTTCCACCGTCGACGAGATTCTCCGCAACACCGTCGGTGATGAGGTCGGGGAAGAGAAGCACGATTGAGTTTCTGGTTTCGGGTTGGGGCGCAGTGGTCAAGTGAGCGCTTGAGATAAACCGTGGGTGCTCATAAGGGAAAGGGTCTCTGGCCACCGAGGCGCCCTTAGAAGGACACCCGAAACCCGAAACCCGAAACTCACGCCGAAGGTGTGACACCCTTCTTCAGAATGATATTGCCATACTTCGCCAATTCGCCGGTCATCAGCACGGCGAAGGCCTGCTTGGCTTGTTCATAAAATGCGAAGCGCTCGACGCGCTTGATCGCCGGCGCGGGCTGCACGTGGCGGTCGATGCTGACGCGGTATGCTTTTTCGACCTCGGGGTCGAGGCTGTCGCCAGGAACGGCGGCCATCATGAACAAGGGTTCAGCGACGTACTGGTCGAGTACGAACAGGGGCAGGATCGCATCGAGCAAGACCGGAATGCGCAGGCCATCGGCGCGCAGGACGCGACCATTGAACGTTTCGCCCGGGAAATGGGCGTCGGCGAGCACGATCTCGTCGCCATGGCCCATGCGGGCGAGGACGGCGAGGAGGTCGGGGCTGAGGAAGGGGGAAATGCCGCGTAACATGGGGGGCTCCGCTGAGGTGGGCTCAGGATGATCGGCTCATGGGCATCGGCAAGCCCGGCCGCGGCATGACTTGCCCCATCCCGGTCGCCTATCTACCATTCCCGGCCATGGTCTACGCTCTCCGCTCCTTGTCCGTTCTGTGCGTCTGTCTGGTGGTGGTGGGCTGTACACGCCAGCGCAACCAGTGGCAGGAGCCATCGGCCGGCTCAGGTGCCGCGGTGCCGGCGCCCCTCAGCTTGGAAGCTGACCGCATCGTGCTTTTTGCGCCCTTGGATCCCGGGTCGTTGGGTGCGCTCTATCCCGATGCCCGCCTCGACCTGCCGCATCGCATGGCGAACCGGGTCGACCTGCTGTTACGCGGCCATGATGGTCGAGTCGGTGAGACGTTGCCTGATTCATTTGCCGAACGTTGGGATCAGGGCCGCGTCGCCGCGACTTCCGGAGCGCATGTCGTGGTGCTGAGTCGTGTGGTTGATCTCAAGCGCACGAAAGGATCGCCGGGCACGCCGCCCATTCCCGATCGTGTTGATGCCGTGATCGAATTGCGTGCCTTGGATGTCGATGGCCGGGCGATTTATCACAAGCGCGCCTTGGGACGGTCAGAAGCCGCCACTTCGCCCAAGTTGGCGGCGGCGAGTGCTTCGCCGGAGAGTCGTGCGACCTGGGATGCGTTGGATTCCGGTCTGGGCAGCCTGCGCACTTTCCTGGCTGCACAAAGCGATCTGACCAACGCACCGACGCCGGCGACGGAAATGGTGTCCATCGTGCTGGTCACCGTCGAATTCGATGCTGCTCCGGAAGGAGCTGAGATCACGGTCGATGGTATTTTCCGCGGTCATGCGCCGTTAACGTTGCGTCTGCCGGAGCGTTCCCTGCCCATCCGCATCAGCAAGGAAGGGTATGTGGCCTGGGAGCGCGAAGTGATGCCGGTCGAAGGTATGCGCATTCAACCCGTGCTGACCGTGGAGGGTGGCGTGCCAGCACCTGAAGTCGCGCCCGTCCCGGCGGCTCCGGCGGATCCCGCCCCGCCGTCGGATGACGAAGAAGAGCCCGCAGCCGGCTGATCGCGATGCGACTGGCCATCGTCTGCTATCCTACCTTCGGCGGCAGCGGGGTCGTCGCGAGTGAATTGGCGATGCAGCTGGCGGATCGTGGCCATGAGGTCCACGTGGTGTCCAGCGACACGCCGTTTCGCCTCGATCGTTGGCGGCAGAATCTCATCGTACACACGGTCACGGTCAGCGATTATCCCCTGTTCCGGTATCCGCCCTATACGCTGAATCTCACCAACAAGCTGATCGATGTCGTGCGTGAGCACGACATCGAACTCATTCACAGTCACTACGCGATTCCCCACGCGCAAGCGGCGTGGATGGCGCGCGAAGTCCTGCGCGCAGAAGGTCGCGACGTCCGCCTGTTATGTACCCTCCACGGCACCGACATCACCTTGGTTGGCCGTGATCCCGCTTTCCACGCTCTGACCCGTTTCGCCATCGAACATCAAGATGCGATCACCGTGCCCAGCGCCTGGTTGGCCGATCAGACAGCCGAGCACTTCGGTGTCGCTCGCCAGCGCATTCAGGTCATTGCGAATTTTGTCGATACTGAGCGCTTTACGGTCAAACGCGATTGCACGGCACGGCGCCAGCTGGCGCCGTCAGGTACCGCGATCATGACCCATGCGTCCAACTTCCGTCCAGTCAAACGCGTCGAAGAGGTCATCGCTGCTTTTGCCGTGTTGCGTCGCCGCCTGCCGGCCGTGCTGCTGCTGGTCGGCGATGGCCCTGAGCTGACCAAGGCCGAGCAGCAGGCGCGTGATCTTGGCGTGCGCGACGATCTGCGCCTGCTCGGCCAGCAGGAACGCATCGAGGAAGTCCTCCAGGCTAGCGATCTGTTCCTGCTACCGAGTCGCGCCGAAAGTTTCGGGCTCGCTGCCTTGGAGGCGATGGCCTGTGGCTGCCCGGTGTTGGGCTACCGCGCCGGCGGTCTGCCGGAAGTGGTCGAGCATAACGTCAGCGGCATTCTCTGCGAGGAAGGTGCGCATGCCTGCCTCGGCAGCGTGGCGGCGGAATTGCTCGAAGATCGCCCGCGTTATAACGCGATGCGCCTCGCCGCCCGCACGCGCGCTGAGCGCTATGCGCCGAAGCCGATTATTGATGAGTATGAGAGCGCGCTGAGCGCGCCTGTTTCGGGTGCCTGATTGGTTTCGAGTTTCGGGTTTCTGGTTTCGGATGGCACCAGCCTGCACAAGGCTGGGTGGGGACAATGGGTTCAGGCCTGTGAGGGTTCAAAAGTGCGAAAAACGCAAACCAAACGGTTATTCAAATACCCCGAAACCCGAAACCCAAACTAGGCACGCGGATGCGCGCGCGCATACACCGCGCGCAGCTGCGTCATGCTCAGATGCGTGTAGATTTGCGTGGTATTGAGGCTGGCGTGGCCGAGCAGTTCCTGCACGACGCGGATGTCGGCGCCGGCGTTGAGTAAGTGGGTGGCGAAGCTGTGGCGCAAGGTGTGTGGGCTGGTGCGCGATGACAGTCCAGCAGTGACCAGGTGGCGATCGAGGCGCCGCGCGACATCACGTGTATTCAGTCGTTTTCCGCCGCCTTTGCGGCCGATGGCGGCGCTGAGAAAAGCACCGCGTCGTGGCGCGTCTTTGCCGTGGGCAGCATTGCGCACCACCAGGTAGGCTTCCCACGCCGCGATGGCGGGACGACCGAGGGGGGCGAGACGTTCTTTGCGGCCTTTGCCGCGCAACGTGACCACGCCGCCGAGGGCATCGATGTCGCCGTCGTTCAGACCGACCAGTTCGCTGACGCGCATACCGCAGCTGTAGAGCAATTCGAGCAGAGCCTGATCGCGCAGCCGCGTTTCTTCATCAGCTTCTTCCGCCGGTGCGGCAAGCAGGCGTTCGACCTCGGCGCTTTCGAGATGGTGCGGCAGCGTGCGACCACGTCGCGGCGTCCGCAACGTCGCCGCCGGATTGGCGCTCAGGCGTTCGCTGTGCGCCAGATAACGGCCAAAGGCACGCAAGGCGGCGATGCGGCGCGCGACCGTTGCGGGAGTATTATTGGCGGCGGCGCGATCGGCGATGTACGTGCGCAATACGCGGGTATCGAGCTGTTGGACCTGCACGACGTCGGGCTGCTCGCGCGTCAGCCACTGCGTCAACGCCTGCAATTCGCTGCTATATGCGCGCAGCGTATGCGGTGAGGCATTGCGGGCGGCTGCCAAGTGCTCGAGAAATAAGGCCGTTGCGGCCGCAATGGAGTCCATGGCCGCGACCGCTCAGGGCGCTGACAAGGACTCGATGCGATTGAGCGCGCCGCAATGCAGGCAGGGGACGACGAAGGCATCGCCGCGGTTCGCCACGGTAAACGTCTGGTTACAGGCGGCGCAAATAACGCGACGGTGACCGCCCGAAGCCGACACCGCATCGGTGCTGGCAACCTGCGGGCGCTCGACGCGACCGGTCACGCTGCGGCGGATGCGACTGGTGGTCGATGATTGGACCGGGTGGGTGCGGAAGCGATCGGTGCCGGGATTGGCGTGTGGAATCAACCCCGTGTCCACGCCACGCCGCAGTGTACTTGTCCCCGGACGCGGATCGCGTGTGGTGGCGGGAGCCTGTGGTGCTGGAGTCGGTACCTGACGCGATGCCACCGGTGCGACCGGAGGGGGGCCATCCGTGCGTTGCCGTTCGCTGGTTGCCGCGGTCGCCGGTGCGGTCTGGCGATCGGTGAGCGTCCGGTTGTCATAGCGCGAGGTCTGCCCGCGTACGTGACGACTGGTGCCGAAGAACGGTTGCTCATCACGGCTCTTGCGGCGTTGCGCTTCATCGAGCGAGCTGGCCAAGGTGGCATCCAGTCGACTGAGATCGAATGGCAACGCCAGGAAGCGCACGCTCATGCGCTCGGCCTGATCGAAGATGATGCCGCCGACGAGATTGAGATCGGCGTAACAAATCACGGGAATGCTGGGATAGCGTTGGCGTATCGCGGCGAGAAATTCAATTCCGTCAGCATCGACGGGCGGAAAATGGACCAGCAGCATGCGCGGCCACCGCTCGGCGGTGGCCCGGCTCAGGTGCTCTAACGCGCCGCGCGAGGTGCCTTGGATCTCGCACCGCAAACCGCGGTGACGGAGATGATCCGTGAGCGGAATGCACGTCGCGGAGGCACCATCGACAACGAGGACGGGTAAACTGCCTGGGGCTGGACGTTCCACGCCCATAGAAGTAGCTCCTCGGCCTGGGTGGAGCAAGCGAAATGGTGGTGTTT
>CAYQAQ010000094.1:0-8781 GCA_964415495.1 uncultured candidatus Brocadiaceae bacterium
GCAGCGGATCGGCCGGCGACCGCCACCGACGGGCAAGCTGGCGGCGAGGCGATGCAGGATGGGCAGGGTGAAGGCGGCGGTTTTGCCGGTGCCGGTTTGGGCGCAACCGAGGACGTCGCGGCCGGTCAGCGCCGGCGGGATGGCCTGGCGCTGGATCGGGGTCGGGATGCTGTAACCGGTATCACGCAGGGCGCGCAGGATGGGCTCGGCGAGGCCGAGATCGTTGAAAGACATGAGAATCCAGGGAAAGGGCCAGTGGGAACCGGCCGCGACCAGACAGACGTCGGAGCAGAAAGGGAGGGTCGGGATCCTGGCAGCGCTGGGCTCCGCACAAGTCGCATTCGAACGTGCGGCTGGCCGCGCCCTCCGGATCGGCAACGTTGGGACTTGGCGGGGATCCGGGGGTCTCCCTGAGCGCAGGATAGCGCCATGACGTGGCGAATCGGTGTGGTGATGGCGGTCCTTGTCTGCTGGCCTGTTGGCGGCCGATCGACGCAGCGTGCGTGCGCTCCAGGCCGAAGCGGCGCCGTAAGGCGATCTGTGGACCCTGCTGCAAGTCGAGTCCTGGGCCGGGCCAATCGCTTCGCGGTGCGGCCAGCGCTGCCCGGGCGCTGGGTCGCCCCTTGCAGCCACGCTGAGCCGTCGAACACCCCCTTGAGCCGCCCTTGCCACGCGGAAGATGCCGGACCATGCGCATCCTCCTTGGCATCGGCGGCGGCATCGCCGCCTACAAGACGCCCGATCTGGTGCGCAAGCTGCGCGCCGCCGGGCACGACGTGCGGTGCATCCTGACCAGCAGTGGTGCGCGGCTGGTGGCGCGCGATGCCCTGGCGGCGGTCAGCAATGCGCGCGTCCATGACAGCCTGTGGAGCGACGATGGCAGCATGCCGCACATTGATCTGGTGCGCTGGGCCGAGGCCGTGCTCATCGCACCGGCAACCGCGGATCTGCTCGCGCGCATCGCGCTGGGCTTGGCTGATGATCTGCTGACGACGGCGCTGCTCGCGGTGGAAGAGGATCGACCGCTGTGGTGCGCGCCGGCGATGAACACGGTGATGTGGAACAAGGCCGTGGTGCAAGCACATGTCGCGACGCTGCGCAGTCGCGGCGTGCAGGTGATCGATCCGGTGTCGGGTGAGCTGGCGTGTGGCGAACAGGGTTTGGGGGCGATGGCGGATGCCGAGGCTCTTGTTGCCGCCGTCGGCAGCCGCGCACCCAGGGGTCCGGATGCCCGGTAAGCCGGTCGTCCGGTCGTCGTTCGTGCCGAGTCCGTTGCGCAGCGCCGCGCCAGATCCGTCGCACCGCTGGCGCGCGCGCCAAGCATTCCTGGCTCTGATGACCCTGGCGGCCGCTCCCGTGATCGCGGCCTATGTCGTCAACCGCGTGTGGCTGCGGCGCAAACCGGTCGCGGGGCTGGCCGAGAAATGGAGCGGACGCGGCCCGCGCGTGCAACCCGGCCAAGTGCTGGTGCATGGCGTCAGCCTGGGCGAGGTCCAGCTCATGCGTCCGCTGGTGCCGGTGATCGAGCGCGTCAGTGGTGCGCGCTGTCTGCTCACCACCACCACCACCACCGGCTGGGAGGCATTGGCGACGCATTTCGCTGATCGTGATCGCGCCTTCTGGCCGCTCGATCGCGTGGCGGCGGTGCGTTCCTTTCTGGCCCGCGTGCAACCGCGCGCGGTGGTGTTGTTAGAATTGGAAGTATGGCCGATGTTTCTCACGGAATGTCATGCGCGCGGCATTCCGGTGCTGCTGCTCAATGCGCGCGTCGGTGCCGGCAGTTTTGCCGGCTATCGCCGCGCGGGCGCGCTGTTGCGTCCGTTGTTGGGTGCGCTGCATCTCGCGGTGGCGCAGAATGGCCAGTGGGGCGCGCGTCTGGCTGCGCTCGGCGTGCCACGTGACCGGGTGCATGCGCCGGGGTCGCTCAAGGCGGATCTGATTCGACCCGCCGATGCGCTCACGGCCTCGACGTGGGCGCTGCAGGTGGGTCTGGATACCACGCGTCCGACCGTGCTATTGGCCTCGACCAGCGCGGGCAGTGGCGGTCGGGTCGCCGATGAACTGGCGGTGCTCGACGGCACGTTGCACCGCTGGCGTGAACGCGGCTGGCAGGTGGTGATCGCGCCGCGTCATCCCGAACGTGGCGCTGAGGTGGCCACGTTGGTCGAGCGTCTCGGCGGCGCACCGCGCCGCACCAGCCAAGGCGGCCGCTGCGATCGCGACGACGCGGTGTTGATCGTCGATGCCATCGGCAAGCTCGGACTGCTCTATGCCCACACCGCGGCCAGTAACGGCATCGCCATCGTCGGCGGCAGCCTCGGCAGCGGTCGCCATGGGCAAAATGTGTGGGAAGCCGCCGCGGCCGGCTGCTGCATCGTCGTCGGTCCAGACACGAGCAATTTTCCCGACGCCATGGCCGTGCTGCGCGAGGCGGAGGCCATTCTTGAGGTGCCGCTGCCGGTCCCGCCCATGGCGCTCGCCACGCTTGCCGATGACGCTGCGCGCCGACGCGCGCTGGGGACGGCGGCGCAGGCTATCTGGTCGGCATCACGCGGGACGTTGGCGCGACTCGAACGATTGTTGGCCCGCCATTGGCCCGGGCAGTCTGGCGCTTAGCGCAGAATGGCGAAGGCCTGCGCCGCGAGCAGTAGGCCGCCCGTGCACACCAACGCGGCGATGACCGGCAGCTGCACGCGAGTCGCGACGATGATCGCGAGCACGGCCGTGACGGCCGCCAAGGCACGCAGCAGGTTGGTGTTGATGATCTCGCGCAGAAAGCCGACCACGGGAACCAACGCCACCAGCATGGCCATGGCCAGGGTCACGCCGAGCAGGGTTCGGCTGGCGTTGTCCTTGCTGCGCGTCAGGGCGATGATGCAGGGAATGGCCGTGAGCAGGCCGAAAGCGGTCAGGTGATCGAGGTGCATCGGGGCGTCCTTGGGGAGCGTTCGTCGCATACTGTCGTGGCCGCGTTCCGAGACCATTGCTGAGCCCCTTTTTCAGCCGTGGGGGCCTGCGAACAGCTTCGCCAGCCTCGCCCTTGCCCGTCCTGGCCGGCCCGCACACTCTCGACCATCGTTCCATCAACATACACCGATGGCTTTACGCCTGGTGCCGAGGATCTCGTCATGGCTCGTTCCCTGTTTACGTCCGAATCCGTCTCCATGGGGCATCCCGACAAGGTGTCGGACCAGATCTCCGATGCCATTCTCGATGCCCTGCTCGCGCAGGATCCGGCCAGCCGCGTCGCCTGCGAGACCATGGTCACCACGGGGCAGGTTGTCGTTGCGGGTGAGATCACCACCGAAGCCTTTGTCGACGTCAACGAGATCGTGCGCCGCACCATTCGCGAGATCGGCTACACCGAAGCGGGCATCGGCTTTGATGCCGACTCCTGTGGCGTGCTGGTCGCCATCCACAAGCAGTCGCCCGACATCGCCCAAGGCGTCGACGAGAGAAAGTCACACGAACAAGGTGCCGGCGATCAGGGCATGATGTTTGGTTTCGCCTGTGACGACACGCCCGAACTGATGCCACTGCCGATCCTGCTCTCGCACAAACTGGTCGCGGCCCAGGCCGAGTGGCGTCAGAAGAAGAAGGTCAAATACCTGCGCCCCGACGCCAAGAGCCAAGTCACCATCGAATACGAAGGCGACACACCGGTGCGCGTGCACACCGTGGTGCTGTCGACCCAGCACACGCCCGAAGCGAAGATGACGACGATCAAGCGCGACATGATCCGCATGTGCACCGAGGTCATCAACAAGTCGTCGAAGGTGAAGGTCGACAAGAAGACCATCTTTCACATCAATCCCACCGGCCGCTTCGAAGTCGGCGGTCCGCACGGCGATACCGGCCTGACCGGCCGCAAAATCATTGTCGACACCTACGGCGGCGCGTTCTCGGGCAAGGATCCGTCCAAGGTCGATCGCTCGGCCGCCTATGCGGCGCGCTGGGTCGCCAAAAATATCGTCGCCGCCAAGCTGGCGACACGCTGCGAAGTCCAGGTCGCCTACGCCATCGGCGTGGCGCGCCCGGTGTCGGTCAAGGTCGACACCTTCGGCACCGGCACCGTCGGCGACGAAGTCCTGGCCCGCGCCGTCGACCAGGTCTTCGACCTGCGTCCGAAAGGCATCATCCAGTCGCTCGATCTGCTCAAGCCGATCTACCGCCACACCGCCTACCACGGCCACTTCGGTCGCAAAGAATTCTCGTGGGAGCGCACCGACAAGGCGGAAGCGCTCAAGAAAACCGTGAACGGCGCGTTGAGCAAAGCTGCGGCGCGCTGAACGAAGACTTTCCACAGGAGACGCGGAGACACAGAGGCCCGCAGAGGGAGGCCCATGCAGTATCAAGCTTCAGGCAGTCCTACGCCACCCGCCTTCCCACGCTGCATCGTCTCCGCGTTTTCTCCGCGTCTCCGCGTCTCCTGTGACCGCGGGCAATGGGCGTGATCCCGCTGATCCTGGTGGTTGGGCCGACGGCGTCGGGCAAGTCAGCGTTGGCGCTGGCCTTGGCGCAGCGTCTGCATGGAGAAATCATCTCCGCCGATGCGATGGCGGTGTATCGCGGCATGAATATCGGCACCGCCAAACCCGGTGCTGCCGAACGTGCTGCGGTACCGCACCACTGCATCGACATGATCGCACCCGATGAACGCAGCGATGTTGCGCGTTGGCTTGGCTGGGCAGAAATCGCGATTGCGGACATCCATACGCGCGGACGCGCCGTGGTCGTGGCAGGCGGTACGCCGCTCTACACCAAAGCGCTGATCGAAGGTCTGTCCGCCGGCGCCCCGCGCGATGCGCATGTGCGCGCGGCCTTGGATGCGCGCTATGCCAGCGAAGGGGCCGAAGCGCTCTTTGCCGAGCTGCAGCGCTTGGATCCGGTCTACGCCGCTGCGCATCACGCCAATGATCGGCGGCGCGTGGTGCGTGCGCTGGAAGTGCACGCATTAACCGGCCAACCGTATTCCAGCTTCCACACCACCGACGGCACGCGTCGCGCGGATTACCGCGTGCTGCAGATCGGTGTGCACTGGGAGCGTCCGGTGCTCTACCAACGCATCAACGCGCGCGCCAAAGCGATGTTCGCCGCCGGTCTGGTCGACGAAGTGCGCGGCCTCGTCGGCCGACTCTCGCCAGAAGCCGGTCAAGCCGTCGGCTACAAAGAAGTGCTCGATCATCTCGCCGGCAGCATCGATCTCGAGATGGCCATCGAACAGGTGAAGCGCCACTCACGACATCTCGCCAAGCATCAGACGACGTGGTACAAGCGTTTCCGCGACATCGTGTGGTGGCCCGGTGATGCCCCCGATCTCGTCGATCAGGCCGAGAGCCGCGCGCGACAATGGTTAGCTGACCCGGGGTAAAGTGGACGCTCACACAAGGGCGAACGTGATTCAGACCACAGGGCCCTACACCAGCGGCATGTCGCAGCGATGCGACGAGCGACGCGGGACGATTGACGAACGACGAGCGTCGATGACCGACGCGAGAGAAACGACGGATGGAGAAAAACCCACGCACCCCGTTGCCGCTGCCGTCCGCCCACCCGGAAGACAGCGGCAACGAGGCCGTGGAAAAGTTAGGAAGCGCGGCGCCGATTCGCGGTGGCACGCGCGGTGCGGACGAACCACGGCTCGATGCCGCGCCACGGCATCAAACCGCCGATGCAGTCAAAGGCGAGGCGGGCGACCTCGGTTTCGGTCAGTACCCAGCGCAGAGATTGGCAGGTCCGCATGACCGTTCTCTGGCACAACTGATGCCAAAGCCGATGCCGGACATTCTGCACAGCGATGCAGCACATGGCGCACGGATCACCCTGACCGAACGAAAAAGGCGCGAGAAAACGGCTCGCCTGATCGAAAAGCGATCAGCTCTGAGGCGTGCTCACTGCGGATGCGCCGTCTGGAAGCGCTGCATGCAGGCGGCCAGCGCAGCACAGCCTTCGACCGGCATGGCGTTGTAGATCGACGCGCGGATGCCGCCGACCGTGCGGTAGCCTTTGAGCGCCACCATGCCTTCCGCGGCGGCGGCCTTCACGAAGGCATCGTCCAGCGCTGGCGTGGGCAGACGGAAAGTGACGTTCATGCGACTGCGCTGCTCAGGTCTGCTGACCGTGCCTTGGAAATAGCCACCGCTGGCGTCGATGGCGTCGTAAATCAGCGCCGCTTTTTCTTCGTTGCGGCGTTCGATCGCGGCCAAGCCGCCTTGGCGTTCGAGCCAGCGGAAGGTTTCCAGCAGGACATAAATGCCGAAGGTCGGCGGCGTATTGATGCAACTCTTGGCTTCGGCCAATTTCTGGAAATTGAATAAGCCGGGCACACTGGCCGGAATGCGCGGGTAGAGATCCTTACGCACGATCGCGACCACGACGCCTGAGGGGCCAAGGTTCTTCTGCGCGCCGGCATACACCAAAGCACAGCGATCGACCGGGTGCGGACGCGCCATGAATTCCGAACTGGCGTCGACGACCACATTCGGGTGGGTTGGCCATTCGACCAGGCGATGGCCGTGCACGGTTTCATTCGAGCACACGTGCAGGTAGCTCGCGGCCGGGTCGGCGCTCCATTCCGTTGGCGCGTGGTCGAAGTTGCTGGCTTCACTGCTGGCCACGGCGCGCACGGCGTAGCCGGCGGCTTTGGCGGTCTTGAACGCCTTGCTCGACCACTCGCCTGACACCAGATAATCGGCGGGCCCGTTGTGGATGTTCATCGGGATGAAGGTGAAGAGGGCGGTGGCACCGCCTTGCAGGAAGATGATGTCGTGCGTGTCCGGCACGCTGAGCAGGGAGCGGCAGCGTTCGAGTGCTTCGGTGAGCACGCCGTCGAACTCCGGACCGCGATGCGAGCACTCGGCGATGCCGAAGCCCTTGCCATTGAAGTCGAGCAGCGCCTTCGCTGAGGCTTCAAGCACTTCTGTGGGCAGGGCGGCAGGACCGGCGCTGAAATTATAGACACGACGCGACATGGCGACTCCTCGGCTGGGTCGGCATCCTGGGCCGGTGAACGGCGCGACAATGGCCAGAGTGTCCATTGCGAGGCATCCATTGCGAAAACGCATGGAGGGCGCAGCGTCTGGCTATGGCCCGATCCCACCCGTCGAAAGTTGCGCCCAAGCGCACCGCGACCTCCGCACGTCCGCCGGCCAAAGGGCCCCAAAAGGCTGCCAAACGCGCGAAAACCACGGCAACGAAGCGGAAACGCAAACCCACCCTGTTAGAGGCCTTTGACCAGGCCTTGCGGCGTGCGGGCTTTGGCCGTCAGCACCTGCATCTGCTGCTGCAGGCGCGCCGACTGGGCAAGCTGCTGGCCATACAGCAGAACATTCCCAACCAGGAATTCCCGCCGGGCGTTTGCTTTTTGCACGTGAATCTGCCGTCGACCAACAGCATCTGCGTGCGCAGCTTGGTCGAAGTCGACCTGGAAGCCTGCACGGTCCTGATCGCCATCCATGGCGATCAGGAACTCGAGTCCGGGCACGTCATCCTGCCGTTAGAAGGTTTGGGCTGGATCGGCTTTCCGGACAAGCAGGTGCCCGTGGGCATTCCCTTCGCCGGGTTTCATCTGCCGACGTCAGGCAAGCCGTTGCTGGTGAAGTAGCTCACGACGCATGGGCTTCGCCCTTCTCACCGCCATTCTGTGGTCGTTTTCTGGCATCTGCTCGGCCCGTTCGGGTCGGCTGCTCGGGGTTTTGCGCGTCAATCGCGCGCGCCTGTTCATCGCGCTGCTCGGCTTGGGCGCGACGGCGTGGTGCCTGGACCGGGGCTGGACCGGCGCAGGGTGGGCGTGGTTTGTCCTCAGCGGCGTGGTCGGCCTCGGCATGGGCGATATCAGCATGTATGCGGCGTATCGCCATCTGGGTGCGCGCCTGACCATTCTCATGACCCAGGCCTTGGCGGTGCCAGGGGCGTGGCTAGCGGAGTGGTGGTGGCTCGGCGGCGATCCGCAGCTCCACCGCATACCGTGGGCGGCCCTGATCATGGTTGGCCTAGCGGTGGCGCTGTGGCCCACCACCGGCGAAACCGTGTCGCCCGATCGCCGGCGAGGTCTCCTGTTCGGCATCGGTTCGGCGGCGGGTCTGGCCGTGGCCGCGGTGCTGTCAAAACGCGGCTATGCCGAAGGCGGCAACATCGATGGCCTGGGTGCCGCCGTGCTGCGCAATGCCGGCGGTTTCGGCATGATGGTGCTGATTTGGCCGTTGGAGCGCCTGATCGCCCGCGCGCGCCGTCAACTCGGTGTTGAGGAACGGCCGCCCTGGCAACGCGCCATGCCGTGGCTGATTGGCGCCGCCGTGTTCGGTCCCGGTATCGGCGTCGTCTGTTACCAGAGCGCCCTGGAAGTGGCGCCTAGTGGCGCGGTCCAGGCGGTGGTTGCCACCACACCGGTACTGATCATTCCGCTGGCGTGGCTCATTGATGGTGATCGTCCCACCGTGCGCAGTCTGCTGGGCGCGGTGGTCGCCGTGGCGGGCGTCATCGGTATGGTGCGGTGAAGCGGGTTGGCGGTGCTCCACGGAAGGTGGACGCGCTGAAGCGCGTGACGATAAACCCGCTTTGCTCTTGAGTAGTTTCACCGCCTGCACGCTGTGGCTGGCGATTCCCGAACTGATTCCGCACGTCGCCGCCGCGGGCTATCAGGGTCTGGAGATCGGCCTGCGCGAGCGCAGTTGGGATGCGACCAAGCCCGCCCATTTCTGGAGCAATAACGCGGGGATGATCGATGAGGCCGCTGCCGAAGACGAAAGCCGCAGCGCGCGCGCGGCCCTCGATGCGGCTGGT
>CAYQAQ010000095.1:0-308 GCA_964415495.1 uncultured candidatus Brocadiaceae bacterium
TGTCGCAGTTGGAAATGCACACCATCGCATCGGCGCAATGCGCGTTGACCATGTACTCGACGCTGTCCGCAATGAGATCGCGCGACGGCAGCGAATACAGCATGCCGCCGTGGCCCATGGCGATGCCGTCATCGACCGCGATGGTGTTGAATTCCTTGGCCACCCCGCCAGCGGCTTCGATCTGCCGCGCAACGAGTTGGCCCAGGTCCTTCAGATGTACATGCCCGGGCACGAATTGGGTGAACGAGTTCACCACCGCGACGATCGGCTTGCCGAAGTCGCCATCGGCCATGCCAGTGGCGCGCCAT
>CAYQAQ010000095.1:318-8743 GCA_964415495.1 uncultured candidatus Brocadiaceae bacterium
CGTGGGTGGTGGTGCGTGAACGCAGGACGGGCATGGGGAACTCCGGGCGGATGAGCGTTGTACGTGTGCATCCGTGCGCGCAATCAACCGTAGTTTAGCAGGTGCTAAAAGGCTCTGGCCCACCGCCATCGCGGTGACGGCGGTGAGCCGCAAAACCCGCCCGGTCGACAAGCGGATGGGTGCCTTGGCATAGGCGGTGTGCATGAAGTCTTTTTGACGTTGGCCGCACCGCTGGTCGACGGAGGGGTGCTCACGGTGGCCAACACGGGCGTGGCGGTCGAAGGTTTTCCCGCCACCCATCGCCATGCTCCCATCACATTCAGCGAGGCCGTGCACGTGAGCCACGTCGGTTGGCGGCCGGATGATCCGGGCAAGATCGGTTACCTGTCGTGCTGGACGGACACCGGTGGTGGGCTGACCTATCCCAACAACATGGGTTTTCACTGCGGCGTGTCAGCGATGGCAGCGAGGTTATCCGCAGCACGGCGACGGTGGCCGCGCGCGCCGGCGATCGGCGAGTGGCCAGACTTCGCAAGCTACTTCGACGTGCCGACCTGGCCGATGATGACCGAGTATACCATCAGCGAGAGCCTGGGTCCGGCGGCTCTGGTGTGGGGTTATCTCGCGGGTCGTCCAGCAGGGCGCTGAGATCACGCGCATCCCCTGACCTGGCAGGGGGATGCGACATTCCGGACGCGGCTGGTACTTGGGATCGCGGTTCTACAGTAGCGCCCATGCTGCGCTGGATCACCACGTTGAGTGTGCTGGCAGGACTCGCGACCGAAGAGGTCGCCAGCGAACTGCTCGCGCCTGATCCCTTCGCGCCGTTGCCCGTGGTGCAGTCGTATGAGCCGATCTATATGCTTTTCGGTGGTGACCCGGCGATCGCCAAATTTCAGGTCAGCCTCAAGACCCGGCTGTTCAACCCTTCGTGGGACATCCCCGGCGAAAGCCATTCCGGCGACGGTTTGTATTTTTCCTATTCGCAAACGACTTTCTGGGACTTGGTTAATGAATCACGGCCCTTTACGGATTCCACGTATCGCCCGGAATTCTTTTGGCTGAATGATGATTTGCGTCCGGACTGGTTGACCGAGCGCGCAGAGTTGTGGTGGCAAGCAGGCCTGCGCCATGAGTCGAATGGTCAAGGCATCCCGGGCTCACGCAGCCTGAATGTCGTCTACGTCCGACCATCGGTAACCGTGCGCTGGCGCCGTCGCCGCTTCTTGACGGTCATGCCGAGCGTGTGGACCTATGTCGGCGACCTCAGCGACAATCCGGATATTGCCAAATATCGTGGCTACGGCGATCTGCGCATCATAGGTGGCAAAGAAGATGGCCTGCAATTCAGCTTTCTCGGCCGCATCGGTGAAGAGCTCGATCGCGGATATGCGCAAGGTGATCTGACGTTTCCATTGAGTCGGGTGGGTACGCCGTATGTCCGCCCCTTTATCCATATCCAAGCTTCCACCGGATATGCGGAAAGTTTGCAGGATTACCGCAGCCGCAATTCACGTATATTGATTGGACTTTCCTTCGTTCGCTGACGAGTCTCCAGACTGGCGAAAAGATGCCCGGTTGCGCGCGCCCTGCAGATTTCAGGAGTGACGCACACAACCGGCCGCCTGCGACTGATGTGAGGAAGAGGATGGAGGTTGGCGTGTGATGCGATATAATCGCCACCGAGTATGAGCTGCCCGTTCCTTGGCGTGTTCGCCAGCAGTTCGACTCCAACAACCGCGAACATCGGAGGTTCCCCATGCCCACCGCACTCAATATTCTCACCGCCAAGGGCGACGGCGCGGTCGCCATATCTGCTCACGCCAGTTTGCATGATGCCGCTCGCGCCATGCATGATCTAGGCATCGGTTCCCTCGTGGTTGGATCGGTTGCCGACCCACTCGGCATCGTGGCGGAACGCGATCTCGTGCGCCGCTTGGCCGTCGATCGCAACGCCAGCGAGGCGACTGTCGCCGAGGTCATGGGACCCGTGATCGAGATCGATGGCGAGACCGAAATCGCCAGCTGCATGCAGGTGATGACGGATCGCCGCCTGCGTCATCTCATGGTGCGGGATGAAGGTACCTTTGTTGGCATCGTCTCCATCGGCGACTTGGTGAAGGCGCAGCTGTCTGCGCAGCACGAAGCCATTGCTGAACTTGACAGCTATCTGCACAGTCGGCCTAGCGTCGAAACCTGATCGGGTTTCATTCAGGATTCGTGATGCCGGCGCACCCAAGCCGAAGGCGTGATCCCATGCCGGCGGCGAAAAACATTGGCGAAATACTCGCCTGAACCGAAGCCGCAGGCCGCAGCGACGCTCGCGACGGGCTGGTCATAGCGGGCAAGCAGCGTGCAGGCGTGCTCGAGGCGTCGCCGCGTCAAATAGGCGACGAAACTTTCACCGGTCTGCCGGGTCACCAAGCGTGAAATCGAACTGGGATGCACGCCGCACGCTCTGCCGGCGGCGGTGCGATCGACGGGGTCGGCAAGGTGCTCATCGAGCCAATCGCGTAAGCGGATCCAGCGCATCACCGCGGGATCGTCGTGGGTATCGTGCGGTTGTGCCAATTCCCAACGCGCCTGCTGAACCAGCGCGATCAGCGCTGGGGCGATAGCGGGCGCTGCGCCACGCCGCGCCAGATGCTCGAGCGCCTGGATCAGCGCGCGCGTGGTCGGATGCGGCGCGGCCGGCAGGAAGTGCAACCACCGCGGGCCTGCAGGATGGAACGGGCGGGTGTGCTCGCGCAGGGAATAGCGAATCACATCACTCTTCCATTCGATGGTCAAAAACCGGTAGCGATGGCGAAAGGTCGGCCGATTCCACGCGCGTGCAGTCACAAACACAGCGCCTCCGGCGGCGGTCGCGATGTCCTCGACCTTCGCGCCGCGCGGAACGGTGTGCGCATTGACGCCATGAATCGTCAGCACCGCGCGTGCATGGCCAGTGACCGTTGCGCCGGCGACGGGGCTGGCGGCTCCATCGGCACAGCGCATCTCGCCACGCGGCTCGCTTACGAGCCAGCAAGCGAGTGCGTCGAGGATGTGCGCGACGGTATCCGCAGATTCGGACATGGGTTTCATTTCTACAGGTAGGTCGCAATATTACAGCGGAAACCGGAAAGTGGTTGCGCAAAATGAGCAGGAAGGAACGCCCCATGCCTGCCGCCGCGCCGAAACCAATCAACATCATCTACCTCAACACCCATGATACGGGGCGTTATATTCAGCCGTACGGCCAGGCCGTCCCGACGCCACATCTCCAGCAATTAGCGGAGCAGGGCGTGGTGCTGCGTAATTGCCACAGTGGCGGTCCAACCTGTTCGCCGTCACGCGCGGCCCTGGTCACTGGGCGTTATCCACATGCCAACGGCATGCTCGGTTTAGCTCATCGCGGCTTCGGCTTGACCGACTATCGGCAGCACGTGGCGTGGCATCTGCGTGGCCATGGCTGGCACTGCGTGGCGGCCGGCGACGGCGGTACCAATCACTGTGCCAACAGCCATGCGGACAAGGGGCGCGCCAACGGCTACGAAACCCTCATCGATGGGGCTCCCACCGAGGCTGCGCTCGCCTTTCTGCGCCAACCACAGGAACGCCCGTTCTTTCTCAGTCTGAGTTATTCCCTCACGCATCGCAAAGGCGACGGCTTCGCCACCGCACCGGCTGCGGATCTGGACGGCCGGTGGCACCGCGCGCCGCCGTGCTTGCCCGATACCGCTGCGGTGCGCGCGGATTGGGCCCATTTCTGCGCCGATGCCCGCGAGATGGATCGCCAGTGGGGGCTGCTCTTCGCCGCGCTGGAGGCTGCCGGCTTGGCCGAGAACACCTTGATCATCGCCACCACCGATCACGGTCCGGCCTTTCCCTATATGAAGTGCAATCTGACCACGCAGGGCACGGGCGTCTTCTGCATTCTGCGCGGGCCGGGTTTCACCGGCGGCGTGGTGGTGGATGCACTGACCTCGCAGGTCGACCTCTATCCGACAATTTGCGATGTCGTCGGCGTGCCGCGGCCGGACCACCTCCAAGGCGTGAGCTTGGTGGGGACGCCTGCCGAGCCGACGCGCGAAATTCACGATGTCATCTTCAGCGAGGTCACCTGGCACGCTGCGTATGAACCCGCGCGGGCCATCCGCACGCCGCGCCACGTTTACATCGAGCGCTTCGAGGATCGGCTACGTCCGGTGATGCCCAACTGTGATGAGAGCCCGACCAAGGCGACCTGCCTCGCAGGTGGCTGGCGACCACTAGCCCCGTGCAGTCTCTACGACGCGTGGAGTGACCCCCAAGAAGGGGCCAACCTGATCCATGACCCTGCCTATGCACCGATCGCCGCGCGCTTGCGCTCTCGACTGCTGGCGTGGATGGCGGCCACGGACGATCCCGTCCTGCATGGCGATGCGCTGGTGCCCGGCGCGGTCCAGGTGACCCCGAGCGATGATCCGACCCCAGAGTTACCTCCACGTGGCAGGTAACGACGCATGGGAGGGGGCGGGTCATTGACATTGCATAATATGCAATGTATGCTACTGCCATGGCCACCCTCGCCACCCTCACCACCCTCGCTCCCATCGCCCCGGCTCACCTCTCCGCCGACCAGCGCGCCGCCTTCGAACGCGACGGCTTCCTCGTCGTCAAACGGGCGCTGGACCCGGCAGCGGTCGCGCACTTTCGCCAGGTGGTGCAAGCGATCGATGCCGGCGAGCGCCAACGCCGTGCTCTCGGGCCCGAGGCCTTCATCGAAGTCCGTCACGCCATCCATCACGATCATCGCCTGCTCGACCTGCTGATGTGGCCAACGGTGTTTCCGCTCGTCGCCGAATTGATGGGCCCGGATCTGACGTTGACCACCACGCACACGCTGATTCGTCCGCCGCAACCCGCGGGCACGCCGCGTTCGTTCAAGGCCATTGGTTGGCATCGCGATGCGCACGGCAATGTGAAGCCGGTGCACGGCACCTGTCCGTGGATCTATACCAAGATCGGATTTTTCCTCACCGATCTGTCGCGTCCCGGTATGGGCAATCTGCGCGTGATTCCCGGCAGTCATCTGCGCGCCGATCCGCCGCCGACGCCAGAGGGGGCCGTGGATCCCGAGGGCGCCATCGAGGTGCTGCTGGAGCCCGGCGACGCCGTGCTGTTCCAACAGCGCGTCTGGCATGCGGTCGGCCCCAATGACGCGTCGCACGCGCGCGAAAACATCTATCTCGGCTACAGTTATCGCTGGGTGCGCCCGATTGATGCCCTACCGGCTCCTGCCGATCTGCTGGCCAAAGCCGATCCCGTGCAGCGGCAGTTGCTTGGTGCCATCGACAGTCCGCTGACGTGGTTCCTGCCGCAACCGGATGATGTGCCTTTGCACGCGTGGCTCGACCGCCACCGGGCCGAGACTGGCACGACCTGCGCCGCTGCCGAGGATGCCTGCGCCTGCGGTTAACCCACCGCGTCCGCCTATGCTCGAACCAGACACCGAAGCCCGTCGCCTACTTGCCTGTTATGGCGATGGTCCGGATGCGCTGGGCAAGAGCATCGAGCGTTTGACCTGGCAGTTCTCGATCATGCAGGGCCGTTCGCAGCTGCTGCTGACGCTGGGCACCATCACCTTGACCATCACCGGATTTTCCGGGCCGAAGATCGCCGAATCGAGCATGATCGCGCGCTGGGGCTTGGGATTGGGCCTCGCCTTCGTGCTGGGGTCGATGCTGGTGCTGCTCGCCAACCTGCGCATCCACTGGCTGAGCGAATTTCTTACCGGCGACGCGCAGCGGGACCTCACCGCCATGATTCAGTACCGCAATGGCAAGACCTCGAGCTATCGCCTGCAGATCACCCTGCTCGGCGCCGGCCTGACCTTTTACGTCGGTGCCATCATCGCCTACTTGGTGCCCTCATGGTGAGGCCGCAATGACCGCCGTCCTGCGTTGGGGTATTCTCGGCACCGGTAATATCGCCGGAAAATTCGCCACTGACTTGGTCAAGCTTGGTGATCGGGTGCAGTTGGCAGCGGTGGGTAGCCGTAGCGCAGACAGCGCCCGCGCTTTCGCTACGAAGCACGGATTCTGGCGCGCGCACGGCAGCTATGCGGATCTGTTAGCTGACCCCGAAGTCGATGCTGTGTATATCTCGCTGCCCAACCACGAGCACCGTGCATGGTCGTTGGCAGCGAGTGCAGCAGGCAAACACGTCCTCTGCGAAAAGCCCGCTGGCATGAACGCAAGCGAGGTCGCCGAGATGACCGCCGCTGCGCAGACGGCCGGACGTTTCTGGATGGAAGCCTTTGCCTATCGCTGCCATCCGCGCTACGCGCGCTTGGCAGAATTGCTCGCCAACGGTGCCATCGGCACGCCACGTTTAGCGCATGCGACTTTCTGTTTTGACTGCCGCACGCCTAGTCGCCCGCGGCTGTGGGATCCTGCGATGGGCGGCGGCGCGCTGATGGATGTCGGCGTATATCCGCTGTCCTTTCTGCGCTTAGTGGCGACTTTCCTTGGCTTTGGCGAACCCGAAGAGGTCCATTCCAGTGGTCACGTCGTCGGTGGCGTCGACCACTGGAGCGCGGGGGTGCTGCGTTGGACCGGCGGTTTCACCGGCACCTGGCAGACCGCCATCGCTGTGGCAGCGCCCACGGTTGCCAGTCTGCACGGCGACGACGGTCAGATTGAAATCCGCGCCCCGTGGCGCTGCGATGAACCGACGTTCATGATCCGTCGCCCCGGTCGCGCGGATGAGGCCGTCATCGTCGACGACGGCGAACCGCAATACGGCCGCGAAGCGCTCACCGTTGCGCGTTTCGCCGATCGCTTGCAGGCGCCGGCTTGCACCTGGGCGGATAGCCTCGCGCAGGCGCAATTGATCGATGCAATCCGCGCCCAACTCGGCGTGCGCTGGCCAGGCGAAACGTGACCAACCGCGCGACCACCGTCTGGTTTGTGGTGGTCATCGCTCTGGTGCTGGCACTGATGCTGATCTTCCGCATCAAGGTCGCCATGCTCGGTGCGAAATACCTGATCGTCCTGATCGCGATCATTGTCTTGGCGGCGATGATCATCCCGCGCAAACCGCGGCGGTAAGACCCTTATCCCCGCCATCCATGCACGAAATCGACCAGCGCTTTGGCCTGATCCGGATCAGTTTCTTTGATGATGCCGTGGCCGAGATTGAAAATATGCCCTGGTCGGCGATCAGCGTCACGTAACACGTCTGCGGATTGCGCCAATAAACGCTCCCGTGAACCCAGCAGCAGGGCGGGATCGAGATTGCCCTGCACCGCGACGCGCTGGGGTCCGCCGACGCGCTGCCAACCCTCGCTGATGCTGACGTGCTGGTCCAGGCCGACCACGTCAGCGCCGGTAGCGGCAAAGAGATCCAGCAGATGCGTGGTACGCGTGCCGAAGACAATGACCGGCACGGTGTGTGGCAGGCCAGCGACCAAGCGGGTCAGGTGCGGCAGAACGTATTCCTGATAATCAGCGCGCGACAATTCACCGCCCCAGGAATCGAACAGTTGCAGAGCGCTGGCACCGGCTGCGACTTGGGCGTGCAGATACGGAATCAAGCAGTCCACGATGCGCGCAAGCAGTGCATGCCACGCCGCGGTTTCGCGGTACATGAAACTCTTGGTCCGCGTAAAGGTTCGGCTGCCGCCGCCCTCGATGGCATAGCTGGCGAGGGTAAATGGCGCGCCGGCAAAGCCGATGCAGGGAATATGCGCTGGCAGGTCGCGTACGGTCAGGCGCAGCGCCTCGTAGACATAGGCCAGATCGGCAGCGGCTTGTGCGCCGTCACCCAAGCGTGCGACATCCGCGGCGTTGCGAATCGGCTTCGGCAAAGCCGGGCCATCGCCGGGGGTGAAGGTGAGCTCCATTCCTAAGGCCTGCAGCACGATCAAGATGTCGGAGAAAATAATGGCCGCGTCGACGTCGAGCCATTCGCGGGCGTACAGGGTCACTTCGGCTGCGAGCGCACTGTCCTTGCACAGGCTGAGAAAGCTGCGGCCACTGCGACGCTCGCGATAGTGCGTCATGTAGCGCCCGGCTTGGCGCATCAGCCACACTGGTGTGGCATCGACGGCTTCGCCGCGACAGGCGCGCAGAAAACGGCTGTCCCACAGCGCGGGCGCGACCGAATCGGGCCGAGTCGTGGTGCGGTAGAGCGGACGTGAGGCAGCAGGGACAGTCATGACGGCGGCAGCCTGCCAGGGGCAGGCGGGACCGGAAGCGCCGATGCCTGCGCTGCTTCGGCGGCAGCCGCATCCGCTGAGCGCCACCGGCGATGCCACCACATCCACTGCTCCGGATGCCGGCGCACCAGACCTTCGAAATACTGCGTGACCCAGACGGTCAATTGTCCGGCATCTGCTTCGCGATCCTTGGTGCGGACACCGACGCGCCGTGGTCCCCAATGCACCACCCAGCGAGGGCCG
>CAYQAQ010000096.1:0-8639 GCA_964415495.1 uncultured candidatus Brocadiaceae bacterium
AGTGTGGCAAAACACGGCGACCTCCTGTTCGCCGCGGCCACCGAGCTCGATCCGCCGCACAGCCGCGGCAGCGTGCGCGCTATCGAGGCCGCCACCGGGCGTGAACGCTGGCGTCTCGAGGAGATCGCTGACGGCAAGGGCGGTTGGCGCGATCTGATCGGTTTCTTCTCATCGCCGGCGATCAGCGCCGATGGCCGCGTCCTGGTGATCGGTCAAGGGCTGCATTTCGATCGCAACTGCGCCCTGCTCGGCATCGACACCGCGACCGGCGCACTGCTGTGGTCGGTGCCGACGCCGCTGCACATCGAGAGTTCGCCGGCCATCGAAGGCGATGTGGTGGTGGTCGGCGCGGGAGCGGTCGAGGATGTCACGACCCGTCTGGTCAAACCCGGCGATGACCCGGGCTATGTCTTTGCCGTGCGTGTCTCGACCGGTGAAATGCTGTGGCGGCACGCGGTCAACGATCCGGAAAGTTCGCCGATCCTGGTCGATGGCATCGCGTACATCGGCAGCGGCCTCAATGGCAATGCCGTGGTCGCCTTGCGGGCGCGCGAGACCGATGCCGAGTTGGCGGCGGCGGGTATTTCGCGCGAAATATGGCGCACCGCCACACCATATCCGGCGATCGGCGCGGTGACGCTGGCGGGCGACTGCGTGCTCATCGGCGGCGGACTCGGCGACTATACCTACGTGGCTCCCCAACCGGCTGGCATGGTCCTGGCCCTCGACCGGCGCACCGGCGAGCAACGGTGGAGCCTGGAGACGCCCGATGCCGTGCTCGGTGCCATTGCTGTCGCGGGCGAGCGCGGCATCGCGCCGGTGCGCAATGGCGAGTTGATCTGTTTCGACGTTGCCACCGGTGCGATCCACTGGCGGCGCGCGGCCATGGAGGGGGCGGAGGTGCTCTCCGGACCGGCGTTCACCGGTGAGCGCATCTACGTCATGACCCGCACCGGCTGGCTGGTGGTGCTGGACGCCGCCGATGGCAGCGAGCGTGAGCGGCATTTCCTGAATGCGCCCGGTGGAGCGGGTATTCTCGGCATGACCTTGAGCAGTCCGCTGGTCGGTGACGGCATGGTTTGGGCTGGCACCGAGACCGGCGGCGTCGTCTGCCTCGAAGGCAGCGTGCCGTGAGCAGCGTAGTGGTAACGCAGATCGATCCGTCGTGGATTGTCGACCTGACCCAGGCTGGTGACCGCGCGCTGACGGGGGGCAAGGCGGTCAATCTGGCGCGCCTGCTGGCGGCGGGTTTCGCCGTTCCCGGCGGCTTCGTGCTGACCACCGCGGCCTTCCGCGCTGTTCGCCACGATCCGACCCAGCGCGAGGCGCTGTGGGAGGCGGTGAGCGAACACTATCGCCGGCTCGGTAGTCCGCCGGTGGCGGTGCGTTCATCGGCAACCGCCGAAGATCTCGCGGCGGCCTCGATGGCGGGGCAGTACGAGACGATCCTGGATGTGCGCGACGAAGACACTCTGTACGCAGCGATCATCAGGTGCTGGGAGAGCCTCGATCAGGCGCGCGTGCATGCCTATCTCGGCGAGCATGGCATCGCGCACGCCGACGTGGCGATGGCGGTGGTGGTGCAGCGTCTGGTGCCAGCGACCGTTGCCGGCGTCCTCTTCACCGCCAATCCGCAACGCGGTCGGCGCGATGAAATGCTGTTGGAGGCCCACCCGGGCCTCGGCGAAGCCGTGGTCTCGGGGGCCGTTCAACCGGACACCGTGGTCATCGACCATGCCACCGGCGCGGTGCGCAGCGCCGTGCATGCGGCCGCGACCGGCTGCCTGGATTCGCATGACGTCCATGCGTTGTGGACGCTCGGGCGCCGGATCGAACAGGCCTTCGGGGCGCCGCAGGATATCGAATGGGCGTTGCAGGATGGTACGCTCTCTGTGCTGCAGGCACGGGCGATCACTACTTTGGCGGTCAGTGAAAGAATCGAGCAGGCGCGTGATCAGGCGCAGGAATTTCTGCGGGCGGCCCGCTCCGCCGGGCGCGGTCCGTGGGTGGCGCACAACCTTGGGGAGACCCTGCCGCATGCGACGCCCTTCACATGGTCGCTGATCCAGCCCTTCATGAGCGGTGCTGGCGGTTTCGGTGATCTCTATCGTCTGATCGGATTTGCGCCTGATGCCGTGGCGTGTAGCGAAGGGGTGCTCGATCGCATCGCCGGACGAATCTATATGGATTGCGCCCGGGGTCCGGGGCTGTTCGCCGAGCAGTTCCCGTATGCCTACGATATCGAGCAACTGCGCACTGCGCCCGATGCGGGTCAGGCGGCGCCGAGCCGTGCGGTCGGTGGTCTCGCCGCGCGGGTGCGGGCGGCGCGCATGCTGGGTGCTGTTGGTCGCCGACTCGACGCACTGGCGGCCCAGGCTGCGCACGATTTTCGGATGGTCACCGTGCCGGCGTGGCGGACGTGGTTGGCCGAGGAATCGAACGTCGATCTTACCACAATCCCCACCGCGGATCTCATCGGTCATCTCCACCGCCGCGCTGAGCGAGTTCTGCGGAATTTCGCCCCGCAGTCGTTGCTGCCGGGTTTCGTCAGCGCGCATCTGGTCCGCCAACTGGAAGCCCAGATCGCCGAAGCGGTGTGGGATGCGGATGCCGCCACCGTGGTCCGCGGTCTGCTGGTCGCTGACGCTGCCGATGCCACCGTGCGCTCGGATCAGCATCTGCACGAAGTCGGCAGCGGCGAGCGGACGCTGGCCGATTGGTTGGCCGAGCATGGCCATCGGGCCCCTGGCGAATTCGAACTGGCCGAGCCACGTTGGCGGGAACGGCCCGATGATCTGCTGCCCCTGGCCCGGTCCCTGGCGGGCGGGCCGCAGCCGCTTGGTCAGCACCGTCATCAGGCCGAGCAGGCCGGGCGGCAGGCTGAGGCCCTCGCCGCCCGCCTCGAAGGCCGCGAGGCGGCAACCTTCCGGCAGCGCTTGGCCCAGTTGCGTGCGCTGCTGCCGCTGCGCGAAGACGCCAAAGATGAATTGATGCGCGGTTACGCCCTGCTGCGCGCCGTGGCCTGCGAAGCCGGGCGTCGTCTCGCCATCGGTGACGATGTCTTCCAGCTGACCCGCGACGAAACCGCCGCCGCGCTCGCGGTGGGCTATGCACCGCTCGCCGTGATCGCCGAGCGCACGGCCGAACGTGCTGCCGAGCGCCGGCTCACGCTGCCGACCGTGATTGCTGATGCTGAGATCGCTGACTTGGGCCGTTTGGCCGTTCCAGCGCACCAACCAAGCCATGCCGCCTTCGCGATCTCGGCGGGCATCGGCACCGGCCCGGCCCGTATCGTGCGCGATCCAGTGCATGCAGGCGATCTGGGGCGCGGCTACGTGCTGGTGTGTCGCTCCACCGATCCAGCGTGGACCCCCTTGTTCAGCAACGCCGCCGGCCTGGTGCTGGAGTGCGGCGGATCGCTGTCGCATGGCGCGGTGGTCGCGCGCGAGCTCGGCATTCCGGCCGTGGTGCTGCCCAGCGCTTGCGACCTCATCGCCGAGGGCGAGGTGGTCACGGTCGATGGCACTGATGCGCGCGTGGTGCGTGGAGCACCGACATCCACGACAGCCGCGCCGGCAGCACCGTTGCCCCCACCGCCGGTCGGTGCTGGCGAACGTCGGCTCGCTACGTGGCGCAGCGCTGCTGTGGTGGTGTGGGCGGTGTATCTGACCGCGGCCTTCGCCTTGCCGCCAGCTTGGCTCTATGATCCCACCTTTGCGCTGATGGACACGTTGCTGTGGCCGTTGGTGACGACCGTGGGCAAAGTCGGGGCGGTGGCGGTGATCGCTGCTGTCTTGGCGTTGAGCACGATGCTCATGCAACGGCTGCTGAGCGACCACCGGCGCTTGGTGACCGCCAAAGAACGCGCCCGTGCGGCGCAGCAGGCGGCCAACGCCCTGCCAGCGGATGATCCTCGCCGCCCGCGCTGGCTGGCCTTGGCCCAAGGCGTGCAAGGTCGCTTGGCTGCCGCGGCGTTTGCGCCGGTCGCTCTGCTACTCGGTCCCTTGATCCTGATCTTCTTGTGGATCCCAGTGCGGCTGGATCCGGCCGCGTGGTCGAAGCCACCTGGCGCTCTGGTGCGCGTCACGGTGACCATCGATGGCGAGGTCACCGAACCGATCACTCTGCTGCCCTCTGCGGACGGCCTGCTGCTGCCCGCGCATGACAGCGCAGTGCAGACGCCAGTACCGACGCGAGCTGCGCTCACCGCCTTGCGCATGGAACTCGCGGCGGCATCTGAAGGCGACCTGCCGTGGGTCCTGCGCGCGACGGCGCGTGAACGCCGTCAGGAATTGGTCAGCAGCCTCGATGCGATCCTGGCCGGCCCCATGCCTGATCAGGAATTCGTCTGGGAGCTGCGCAGCCCAACCGATCGCTCCGGCACTTTCCCCGTTCAGGTCCAGGCCGGGTCGCAACCGGCGCTGCACGGTCAAGTCGCGCTGGGTGATCGTGATCCGCCGACGCTGGCCGAACAGCCAGGAGCTGGCGGGATCCGGACCATGCGCATCGCGACGCGCGGTCGCACCCTGGCGGACGATCTCCCCGGCACGTTCTGGGCGCCAGTGGGCGGCTTCGACTGGGGTTGGCTCGGCGTCTATCTGCTCGCCTATCTGCCGGTCATGTTCCTCACCAAGCATCTGCTGCGGGTCCCATGATTTCCTCCATTCTCCAAGGCACTCACGGAATGGTTTCCTCCCTGCGCACCGTGATAAGTTTTCTGGCGGCCACGGCGATTGTGACCGCGACGGAAGTGCCCAGTGGTCCGGCCGAGATCACGCTGGTCGATGGCCGGACGCTGCAGGCGGAGGTGCTCTTCCGCCATCCGCATGCCGAGCTGGTCATCCTGCGTTCACCAACGCGGACGACGGTGCAAAGTCTGCCGCTGGCGATCATCCAGACGATCAAGGGACGTCGCAGTACCGCGACGGAGCACGCGGCGCGTACCCTGAGTGCGGACGAAGAACGCGATCTCGCTGCGAATGGTCTGTGGGGCGATGCGGTTGGCAGCGGGCAGATCGGTGCGTACGCCAAGCAGGCGTGGCCGGAGCAGCCGTTGGTGGTGTGGGCTAAGCCGGGCGAGAGCGGTGACGCTTTCGATCCGGGCAATTGGCTCGACGCGCACGGTAAGCCGCTCAGCGAACTGCATTGGATCACTGACGAGGCGCTCGCCCAGCGGCGCGGGGTTACCGCACGGACCTTCGATGGCGATGTGCTCCTGCCGGCGGCAGCGACGCCGTACCGAGTTTTGCAGGCGGGCAATCGCGACAACCTGCCAGCGTTCAGCGTGCGCCACCTGACCTTGGAGTCCGGAACCTCGTATGAAGTGCGCTATACCATCACCGGCAATCTGTGGATGAAGTCCGGTGCCACGTTGGGAGCGGGAACCCAGACCGGCGGCTTCGGTGCAGGCGAGGCCAACCGCCACACCTTCGCCCGCTTTTGCGAGGCAACTGCGGTGGCGGAGCCCGCGTGGGCCTATGCGCACCACATCAGTCATTGGCTGCGCATCGACACCGGCACCGCTTCGCTGGAGATCATCGGCTTCTGCGGTGGCCCCAGCGATCGGGTGACCCTGAGCAAGGGCACGCTGGTCATATCCGAGAACAGCAGCATGAAATGTGGTGATCGCGCGGCATTCTTCACCGCTCCCGGTACCACCTTGATTCTCCTCGATGGCGCCATGCTCGCCAGCCCATCGCCGCTCAAGGGTGGCAGCGGTGGCAACATCATGGGCACTTACGGCATCGCCGGGAATCTCTTCTTCGGCACGCCCGAAAAACCCCTGCGCCGAGATCTCGAATTTTCCGCCTGCTTCTATCCCGAGGATCGCGTCAACAAAAAGGGGAATCCCTCGGATCGGGCCAGCGGTGCCTCGTGGATCTTCGGCCCGACCAGTCGCGCAGTGATCCACAGCGCCGATCCCACGACGGCGAGGGTTACCTTCCGCCCCCGCGACATCACCACCATGCCGACCAACAACATCAGCCGTGAACTGAAGAGTCGGTATGAGAATCGCAACAAGGTGCGCGGCTATGGCCCGGCCAAGCCGGGCTTGTGGAACGAGCCGAGCATCCCCAAAGGCTGTTACGTGCTGTTTCGCGGCGCGACAGATTTCAACGGCGTGGTCTTCGACGGTTTCCCTGCCGGCGGTATCATCGTCGACCCGGCGGCGGCGAAGGCGTGGAAAAATGTCACCTACGGTCCTGCCAACAAAGTGCCGCCTGCACAACTATTCCAGAGTCTGGAGTAATCCATGTTTGTCAGCAAAGCCTGTGCGATGGTCGTTCTGCTGCTCATGCCCTCCCTGGGAGTGATCAATCCCAGCTTTCAGCCCCGCCATCTCTGGGACATCTACGATCATGTGCTCCATGCCCGGGTGACGGCGGTCGATAGCCGCCAACGCACCGCGACGCTGGAAATCCTCACGCTCGCCAAGGGCGATCTGCCCGCAACGTCGATCCAGTTGGTGGGAGCGGATGCGGATCGCCTCGCCGAAATATTGGCGCTGGTTCCTGGTGAATCCGTGGTCGTCTTCGCCGGCAAGAGCCGGGAGCGGCGCTCGGTGCGTCGCGATGTCCTGTATTACGTCGGCGGCGGCACCTGGCATAAGGCGCAGATGGGCGAGGCGGACGCTCCGTGGACGTTGCTCGGCAATGCTGATGAGGGCAAAGACAGCGGCGGGGTGGAGGTGATGAAAGCGACCTTCAACGGTCTGGTCCCCGCACTCTGGGCGATGATGGAGGACATCCGCGACGATCGCGGCTATTTCCCCTCGGTTCCGTTCAGTCGTTTCACCGCCGAGCGCCTTGCCGAGGTGCCCGGTGCGGAAGGAATAGCCCTGGTCGATCTCGATGGTGACGGCCGACTGGATGTGGTGATCGCCAGCCCGCAGGGGTGTCACCTGCTCGTCCAACAGGCTGATGGGAGTTTCCTGGAGAAAGCCGATGCCCAGCTCGCCGCGGTGGCGGCGCGGTCGGTCGCCGCTGCTGATGTCAATGGCGACGGCCGCCCGGATCTTCTCCTCGATGACGTGGTGTACGTGCAGGGCGAAGCGGGATGGACGGCCGTTCCGCTGGCCGATGATCTCGGCCCGGTGCGCAGCGCGGCGTTCGTCGCGATCAGCGACGATGGCCTCCCCGGTGTTGTCGTCAGCGTGGATGAAGGCGGACTGCGCGCCTTTCGCGTGAGCGAAGCGGCTGGCAGTGTGCGCTTCGTCGACGTGACGGCGGACCTTGGCCTTGCCAGCTTCTCGGGACAATCCGGAACTTTCGCGGTCGGCGATTGGAACGGCGATGGTCGTGCTGATCTGTGCTATCTGGGCACGGAACCACAGCTGCTGATTCGCACAGAGTCTGGCTTCACGGCCCTACCTCTGCCGGCGCCCGAGGCCTCGGATGGATGGCGAGCGGCCGCCTTTGGTGCCATTCTCGATCCCGGCATGGATGCCGTGATGCTGGTCGGTGACGAGGAAAAGGCCCTGATCGCCAACCACGGTGGCGTCCCGGTGGATGTCATCGAAGCCGGCAATGAGATCCAGGATCCGATTCCGGGCCTGCATCTAGTGCTGGCCGAAGATCTCAATGCCGATGGAACGATCGATCTCTACGCTTTGGGCGGCGGCAGCGGATCGCCGGACTTCATCGTCGACAATCGCGGCTACGGTTCGTTCATGATGCCGACCAAATACAGTGGTCGCGACATCATCCCGGGTGCTCTCTATAACGGTTTGGAGAAGCGCGGAGCGGCTGCTGGTGACCTGACTGGTGACGGTGCCTGCGATGTGCTGCTCAGTGTGGCGGATGGCGGAATCTGGCTGCTGCGGAACAGGACGGTGGAGGATCGCCCAACGGACAGCGCCATCGACACCGCGCCGAATGTGCGCAAGCAGATCGCCACCCGGCTGCTCACCGTAATCCCACAGGGGCGACGTGGCGTCGTTGGAGCCACTGTGACGCTCCGTGATGCCGAGGGCCGGCTGATCGCCCGGCGTCTGATCGGCAGCCAAGTCGGTCAGGGCTCTTCCGGGCCGCAGGCTGCGCACATCGGGGTGCGCGAGCCGGGCGTCTTCGCGCTGACGGTGCGCTTTGCCGACGGGCACGTGATCGAGCAGCAGGTCAGCGCCTTGGCGACAGATCCGCGCCATCAGATGGTGTTCGTGACCCGCTGACGAGGGGACCGCGTGGGGTGACAGAAGGCGCGCGACACCCCCGTGTGTTTCACGGTGTATCACAAGCGGAGACCGGAAGCTGCGCGAGAGGTCTCTGTTATAATTGTGTTAACCTTAAAATACTTATATTTCTAGTAATCATTATGGTGATGCAGACCCCCTTGACCAGCAGGCTAACGGGACGAGTTGTTCTCTAAAACAGGTGTCCTTGCCTGTGCGAAAACGTCCAAGGTGGCAATGGGTTGAAGCATCGCGCAAAATCAAGGAGGGGGTCTTCATGCCGGGTCCATCCATGCGTCAGGCCGGCTCTCACGGAGCCTTCACGGTCATCGAACTGATGATCGCGATGGCGGTCATCGCGCTGTTGAGTGGCTTGACCCTGGCGGTCTTCCCCCGCATCCGCGCCCAGCAGCATATTGCCGCTACCCAGGCCCTCGTGCATGCGGTCGCCAATGCGGTCAACAGCCACGCC
>CAYQAQ010000097.1:0-8620 GCA_964415495.1 uncultured candidatus Brocadiaceae bacterium
ATGCCTTTGAAGATAACAGCGACCACGAGACGACGACGCCGGCGGTGGCGGCACTGCCGCAGGGGGGTAGTGACCGTCATCGGCAGCAGCGACGGCTGAGTGCCTCGCGCTTGGCTCAGGTCGATGCTCCGGAGCCCAAGAATGGGCTGCTGTCCAAAATGGGGCAGGTGTTTTCTAGCCAGAAGGACCGCAAGCGTCTGGAGCTGCTCGAGTCCGAACGGCGGGCCCTCCTCGAGCAGGCCGGGCGTCTCGCCTTGTCCGAGAACAATGGCTTCGGCATCCCCAATCATCTGTATAATCCGCTGCTCAAAGGGGTTCAGGTGAATCTGCGGTTGCAGGATTTCTCGATCATGGCGATCGAACGCTGGCGGGCGATTCGCAACCGGCTGACGCAATTGGATGCCGAAATCGGTGCCGCGCGCGCGCAGCTAGGATTGGGGAGCGACCGCAGTGTAGCCCTGCCGCCGATGCCCTTGGCGTCGGATCAGCGTGCGCAAATGGACCATACCTTCGAATTGATGGATGCCTTGGCGACCATGGAGCTCGACGGCCAATCGGTGCTTGATGATCAAGTGGCCCTCGATCCGGGCACCTTGAGTGAAGCCCCGGTCGGGCGTACCCCTGCCCCGGCCAAGACCAGCAGCGGTCGGCGTTCGGCCCGGCGTCGTCGCCCGTAAGCTCCAGGGAACATGTACTGGCGTCCCCTGGGTCCAACCTAGGATGACGTCGAACCCGAAGGTCTATCCGCCATGCCCCCCGGCGAACAACAGCCGCCCCCCAATAAGCCGCGTAACCTGTTCGTCATCATGATGGCACTCTTCGGTGTGCTCATCCTGGTCGTCATGCTCATGCAGCGCATGTCGCATGAAGAGCGCAGTTGGACGGCTTTCCTCGACGACTTCGAGAAGCGCCAGATCACCAAGATCGTGACCCGACATGACCGGCTTGAATACACCATCAAGTCCGATGGCAAAGAGGCCAGAGTCTTTGCCGTGAATTATCCAGGAGGCTACCTCCAGGGCGATGTCAGCAAAGAACTGTGGTCGCGCATCGAGGGCTACAACACGCGCGTCGAAGCTGAAAACAGCATGGGCAAGCCGTTTGTGACGCCGATTGAAATGGTCAATCCGCGGCCGCCGGGCTTCCTGCAATCAATGCTGCCGAACCTGCTCATCATTCTGGTGTTAGTGCTGGCGTTCTACTTCTTGATCTTCCGTCGCATGGGCCAGGGCGGCGGTGTACTGTCTTTCGGCAAAAGCCGCGCCGTGCTGATCACCAAGGGCAAGACCGCCAAAACCTTCAAGGATGTGGCTGGCATCGACGAGGCCAAAGACGAGGTCGAAGAGCTCGTCGACTTCCTGCGTCACCCGAAAAAGTTCCAGAAGCTCGGCGGCCGCATCCCCAAGGGCGTGCTGTTAGTGGGTCCGCCCGGTACAGGCAAAACCCTGCTCGCGAAGGCGATTGCTGGCGAAGCCGACGTGCCGTTCTACTCTATCTCCGGTTCGGACTTCGTTGAAATGTTTGTTGGCGTTGGCGCCAGCCGCGTGCGCGATCTGTTTAATCAGGCTAAGGAAAACTCGCCCTGCATCATCTTCATCGATGAAATCGATGCCGTCGGCCGTCGCCGTGGCAGTGGTGCGAACTCGGGTGGTCATGACGAACGCGAACAGACGCTGAACGCGATTTTGGTTGAGATGGATGGTTTTGCCTCCACCGACAAGGTCATCGTCATCGCCGCGACCAATCGCGTCGACGTGCTTGACCCCGCGCTGCAGCGTCCGGGCCGCTTTGATCGTCATATCTATGTGAATCTGCCCGACATCGCTGGGCGTGAACAGATCTTGCAGGTGCATGCCGGCAAGGTGAAGCTGGCTCCCGAGGTTGACCTCACACGTATCGCTCGCGGCACGCCGGGCTTCTCGGGTGCCGATCTCGAATCGCTGATCAACGAAGGCGCCCTGCATGCAGCGCGCGGCGATCAAGAGAACGTGACACTGGTCGACCTTGAGTACGCCCGTGATCGCGTCGCCTTCGGCCGCGAGCGCAAGGCGGGCTCGCGCGCCATGCCCGAGGACGAACGTCGCATCACCGCCTACCACGAGGCCGGCCACGCGCTGTTGCAGTTGCTTGTCGACGAAGGCGATGAACTGCACAAGGTCACCATCATCCCGCGCGGTCGGGCGCTGGGGTCGACGATGCACCTGCCCAATCAAGACCGCCACACCCATGGTCGGCGTAAACTTATGGGCGAAATCTGCGTGCTCTTCGGCGGCCGCATCGCCGAGGGCATCTTCTGCGGCGACGTCACCACGGGTGCCTCCAACGACATCCAGCGCGCCACGCAACTCGCGCGCGGCATGGTCTATGAATGGGGTATGTCGGAGAAGATGGGCCCGATCAAATACACCGAAGATCATGACAGCATGCTCGGCCACGAATCGGTGGTCGCCGCCGGGGTCGAAACGCGGCGCGAACTCGACCAGGAAGTGCGCAGCATCATCGACGCCCAGTACCAACGCGCCGTCGACACCATCACCCAACACCGCGAAGCCCTCGAGCGCATCGCCCAGGCTCTGCTCGAACACGAGACCCTGGACGGCGACCAAGTGCAGCGCCTCGTCAACGGCGAAACCATGCCGCCCCGCCAGTCAACGGTGGCGATCCGTAAGGTCGACACCGAAGCCCCAACCTCCACCGAAGGCCGCCGCGACGGCACCGAAGGCTTGGGCGAGTTCAAGCCCGGCTTGGCATAGCCGGGAACCAGGCGAGGCCTTCCCTCGTCTGGTCAGACGGTCACGTCTGAGACTGGGTGCAGCGGATACGCACTGGTCAATCCGGGCGGGTTCCATACGATCAATCCTGCCCCTGCTGTGTACGAGGTCTGGCCGCAATCCCCTGACCGTATACACCAAATGGGGCCCTGATACGCCCGGACGGGCCATGCCCGGATGGGGAGGGCACCCACCTGAACTCAAGGGTTCAGGGAACGCTTGCTGGATACGGCACGAGCGGAGGCATTTCTGCCAATACGGGCGGCTCACCAGCCGCCCGTATTTTTTTAGCCGTCCGAATTCGAGTAAGCTGTGGTGAGGATCGATTCCTCGTTGGCGTTGTTCGCAATGCGCTTTTCGTCTGTCGTCGTTCGCTGATCGTCCTGCGTCGATCATCACCTCGCTCCGCATCACTGTGCCACGCTTGGCGAGCCCCGGCTCTGCCACGGGCGAGGCTATCACGCATGGAAGGCATCCGCATAACGGGATCGCGAAGCGATCAGACGACCGACGCGGGACGAACGACGAACGACGAGCGACGCCGGCGGGAAACGCACTCGATTTCCGACAGAGCCCCATTTTTCCCGCTCACCCACCAACGCCGCGTCCACACCAAGGTTCACTTTTTTCCGCGCAAGAATGCGCGAACTGCGGCGTAGCGGCAGCGTTCACTGAGCAGGAGAAATGCTCATGTCGTCCGCCCTGCCTGATCCGCATCTGCCCACGCAATCCGTCATCCTGCCGGACGACACGCCCCCAGGACCCACCACGCGGCGTGCGGTGCCGGCATGGATCATCTCCATCGTTCTGCATGGCGTGATATTGATGGCCTTGGCCGTGATCGTGGTGGCCACCAACAGTGAGATCGATGAACCCGCCATCGAGATGACGGTACTGCCGCCGCCTCCCCCTGAGGATAAACCGGAACCTGAGCGCGACATCGATCCCAACACGGTCTCCATCGATATCGTGGTGGAGTCGGAAACGCCCAGCCCCACGGATGCGTTTGAAATTACTGAAGTGGAATTCACCACACCGACGGATGTCGATGCCGACGTGGCTCAAGGTCGTACCGATGCCATCGATGCCTCGGAAATGGGCCAGACCGGTGCGATGATGGCGATTGGCCCTGGTGGCGGTGCCGCTGGTTTGCGCGGCTGGCCTGATGGTGGCGGTAAAATACGTGGTTTTATTAAAGAAGGCGGCACTCCCAAAAGCGCGGAAGCCGCGGACCGGGCCTTGCGCTGGTTCAAGCGTCACCAATCGCCCAACGGTCAGTGGGATATCGACGGATATGTGGCCAATTGCACCGAGAATCCCAAATGCGAACCGGGCACCGAGCACACCGGAGCCGCCGGTGATATTGCCGGAACCGGCTACGCGATTTTGTGCTTCCTCGGTGGCGGCTATGATCACCGCATGCCGTCGCGGTATCGCGCCACGGTCAGGGCTGGCGTGGACTGGCTGATATCAGTGCAAAAGGACAACGGCCTGTTTGGCAGTCGCAATTATGAGCATTCCGTTGCCGCGATGGCGATTGCCGAGGCCTACGCGATGACCAACGATCCGCGCCTGCGGGTCCCGGCGCAAAAGGCCATCGATGTCCTGCTCGCGCGTCAAATCAAAGACCCCAAGGATGGGTACGGTCTGGGCTGGGACTACGTCACGTCGGACAGTCGCAATGACTCGTCGGTTTCTGGCTGGGCGGTGATGGCGCTGAAGAGTGCCGCCGCTGGTGGCCTGAACATCGGCAATGGCATGGAGGGCGCCGCGCGCTATCTCGACCGCGCCTGGAAAGCGGCGAACCCCGACTTCGCAAGCAAAGATCCCTACACCGACACGACCACATTCCCCTATGTGTGGAATTCGCAGACCGGAGCCGTGCAGGTGGGCCGGCCGGGCAGCAACAGCCACGACATGGCCCCGGTGGGTGCATTGTTGGCGGTCTTTCTGGGGCGCACCGCCGACGATGTGGCCCTCCACACCATGGCCAATCACATCATTCGGCACCAATTCCCGCAGGGCTACCCGACCAACACCTATTACCTGTACTACAACACCATGGCGATGTTCCAGGTCGGGGGCGCTCACTGGCAGCGCTGGAATAACACCGTGCGCGATCTCTTGGTCGATGCTCAACGCCGGGGCGACGGCTGCTTCGATGGCTCCTATGACTTCGTCGGCACCCGCTTCCACGGCCACCAGACCGGGCGCATTCTGAGCACCGCCTACAGCACCCTGTGCCTGCAGGTCTATTACCGCGAACGCCGCTTCCAGAAGAACTAAATTCTGGTCCTAAGTCCTAGGTCCTGGGTCCTAGGTCTGGCGACCCGACGCCGGACGCCGGACGCCGGACGACCTAGGACCCAGGACCTAGGACCTAGGACCCCAAAAAGGCGAACAGTTGCCTTTCCGGGCCGGGGGGGGAAGGTGCTCCCCCCAGTTCCAGGAGGTTGTTCCCGTGGGTTTCTTCGGCATCGGTACCCCTAAATGGCGTCACAAGGATCCGTCCGTGCGGCGGGCGGCGTTGGAGAAGATCCCCGCGGCGGATGAGCACATCCTGGTGCGCATGGCTTTGGAGGACCCCGACGAGGGCCTGCGCGCGGCCGCGGCGAGCAAAGTCGCCTCGGAAAGCAACCTCAAGCGCTTGGCCGCCGCGACCGATCCGAAGGTGGTCGCCATCGTGCGCAGTCGCCTCGCCGGTGTCGGTCAGAAGGTGGTACATGAAGGTCGCCTCGCTGATGTGCGTGGGCTGCTCACGGGCATCAAAGAGCATTCGGCGTTGGCAGAACTCGCCTGCACCGCCAACGATCCGGCGGTGCGTGTCGCTGCGCTCGATCACTTGCTCGGTCTGGCCGAGCCCAGCCCGACGGCGCTGGCTACGGTCGCGATTCAAGACACCGAAGGCAGCCTGGCCGAACGCGCCCTCGCGCGCATCACCAAGCGCGGCATTCTCAAGGACATTGCGCGCAAGGCCAAGACTGAGCGCGTGCGCACCTTGGCGCAGGCCAGCTTGGATAAAGAGGACGCGACCGAGCGTCAGCCCAGCGTCGACAAGCGGCGCAAAACGCGTCGCGTCGAGCTCGAAGCGCTGATTCCGCGCTTCACCCGCGTGGTGGTGGCGACCGATCTGGGCGTCGCTCAGAATGATTTCGATCTCGCCACGGCGACCTTCGATGACCTGCTGGCTGCCGATGAGGACCTCGGCGAGGACGATGCCACCGCCCTGGTGCGTCAGCGTCAGACGCAAGCGCAGAAAGCGTTGGACGCCCTGCGGCAGCAGGCAGCCGAACGCGCTGAGAGCGAACGTGATGCTTTTGTGCAGCGCGAAGCCTTCATCGTCCGCATCACCGACGGCACCGAAGCCGGCGACCGCGCGGCCTTGGAAAGCTCGTGGGCGGCGCTGACCGCCGTGCCCTTTGCGCAGACCAACCGTCTTGATGCGCGTTTTGCGGAAGCTATCGCCAGTCGTTTCAAAGCCCAGGTCGGCACCGGCTATCGCGTGCTCGATGAGGGCGAAGCCAAGGAGCTCGCCGACGTCGCTGCAGAAGCCGAACGTCTGGTCGCTGCGGCCGACACGCGCGACTCCAAGCCCGCTGAGTTTCGTTTCCAAGATCTGCACAAGCGTTGGACCGCCCTCACCCACGGCTGTGATCCGCAACTCGCGGATCGCGTGCGGTTCACCCGCGCCTGGGACGATTTCAAAGCCCGCCGCCGCGCCGCGCGCGATGCGCGCAAGCACGAGGGCGAACAGCAGCTGGCACGTTTGCGTGAGCTGGTGGCTCAGGCCGAAACGTATGCGGCCACGCCGGTTGCGGATGACCAACAACAGGTTCGCTTCAACGACCTCAAGCACCTGCGCGCCGATTGGCGCGCCGTCGGCCGCGTGCGCGGCGGTGATGAATTGCGCGTGCGCTTCGATCGCGCCGTCGAGGCTGCCTTCGAACCGCTGGAAGCGCTGCGCGAAGCCGAAGAATGGGAACGCTTCGCCAACGTCGCTAAAGCAGAGGCCCTCACCGCAGAGGTCAACGATCTCGCGACGATCGAAGATCTGCCCGCGGTTGCCCGTCGCGTCAAAGACGCGCATCGCACGTGGAAGGAACTCGGACCCTTGCCGCGCGATCGCCAACGCGATCTGTGGCAGGCATTCAAAGTTGCCTGCGATACCCAGTTCGACCGCTGCAAAGTGCACTTCGCGGAACTCGACGCCAAGCGCGCCACCGCCAAGGTCGAGAAGGAACGTATTCTCGCCGAAGCCGAGCGTCTGCTGACGATGAGCAGCGCGGGTCTGGCTGGCAGTCCGGCCGATCGCGCCGCCAAGGAATCGGCGGCCGATCAGCTCAAGGTGCTGCAAGCAGCCTGGAAGGCGGCGGGAGCGGCGCCGCGCGATGACGATGAACGCTTGTGGCAGGCCTTCCGCACGACGTGCGATAAGTTCTTCCAGGGTTTCCACGCCGTCCGTGATCAAGAGTTCCAGCAGAATCTGTCGCGCAAAGAAGCGATTCTCACCGAGTTGGAAAAACTCGCCGCCACTGCCACCACCAGCACCGATGTCGGAGCCGGCGAACGTGAACGCTGGCTGCGCACGGTCCGCGATATGCAGGGTCGCTGGCGCGACATCGGCTATGTGCCGCGCGAACGCCAGGATGACGTGACCCGCCGCATGCGCACGGCGTGTGATGCGATCTATGGGGCCGCGCGCACCGAGACCGACGAAGGAGAAAGCGAACAGGCCGAGAATCTTGCCGCTAAGCAGGATCTGTGCGCCCGTTTAGAAGCCTTGGCTGGCACTGCCGATGCCCGCGCTGACGCGGAACAACTGCGGCTGCGCTGGGAAGCGACCGGTTCGGTGCCGTCGAGCGAACGTCGGGCGGTCGAAGACCGCTGGCGCACGGCGTGGGACGCGCTCGGCGTCAGTGGCGCGCGCTAACGTCAGCGGCGCGCGATGAGATCGGCGACGCTGATGCCGTAGGCGATGCGCAAGGCGGTTGCGGCATCAGCACCGTGGCGCAGGGGATCGAGCAGCGCCGCGAGGCGCTGACGGCGATTGCTGTGCAGCAGGTAGGCGCACACCGCCGTGGCCACATCGGCCGCAGGTTCAGCGCTGACGAAGAGCGCTTCGATGCCAGCAACGCCAACGCGCTGACGCACCGCGAGCATGTCGCGCGGGCTGGGGCCCTCGCCGCGCGCGACCGCGGCGCATACGCCGGCGATGCCGGTGCTGAGCCAGGGCGGCCAGCCGCCAGCGGGAGGGGCGGTCAACTCCAACGCGAGGCGCGCGGTAGCGGCGGCGACCGCGCTACGCCGGGTGCCGCCATGGCGTTCGATCGCGATCACCGGCAGCGCGGGGCGCACCAGGCGCTGCTGGTCACCCAGCAGCGGGTCGCCGGGATCCACGCAGATCAGCGGTCCGACCCAACGCGGCCACGCCAGACTGAACAATGCGCTCTGAGCATCGCGCAGGCCGAGGAGATCTTCCTCGCGCACCGCCACCAGACCGGCGCTGGTGCGGCGCAGGACTTCGGCAGCGCCCGGCCGGACGTCGAGGCGGAGGCGCTCGGCCGCGACCCAGCGCAGCAAAGCGGCTTCCAGCACGGGTGCGATCAGCACCGCTTCGCTGTGCGTGCGCAACAAGGCCCAGGCGGTCTCGGGATCGCCGCCGTCCAGCAGCGCGGCGACGCGCTGGGCCAGGGGGGCATCGGCCTGTCCGCCCAGCCAGCGCGCGCGCAGGGCCGGCGGCAAACAGGTCAGCGGCAGAATCACTGGCGTGAACGCCCCGGGCAGGACCACGGCCTCCGCCGTGATCACCACCGGCGGTTCGGCATGCAGCATCAAACCGGCAACATCCA
>CAYQAQ010000098.1:0-8618 GCA_964415495.1 uncultured candidatus Brocadiaceae bacterium
CCTATCAGCGGTTTCCCGCTTATCTGGGCGTCCACAAAACCGGGGGAGGATCAAGCTTTCAATTTTCAGGGCTAAGTGATCTATCTATGAGACGAAAAGACATGGCTAGGCGAAATCGCTGGCCCACGCCCGGTCATCCTGACGTTGGGCAGACAGCCTCTCCATGTTGCTACGCGGCGACTCCACGCTGTGGTCCGCTGTGGTCTTCAGTATGAGTAACGACCAATTATCACTTACGGACGACCGAATCTGGGAGTGGGATGAGTGCTATTGGCCAATTGTGTGGGCGCCGCTCTAAGGGGCTAAAGATATACCTATGAGATCACTTTATAAGAAAATTGAGCGGGCCATCTTGTGGTCTACACCTATGAGGCGATTGATTGTCCCGAGGTACCAGTATTCCTTTTCGCCATCGCAACTTTCGTATATCAATAGTGCCTTCGTCGAGAGTCACGCGGTCGATGGGATTTCAATGGAGGTCGGATGCTTTGTTGGGGCGACGACCATTTTCCTCAACGCGAACTATCGCTACGGAATTCCCCGGAGGTCTTACCTGGCCATTGATACCTTTAGTGGTTTTTCGCCGGAAGACATTCAATACGAGAATGATGTACGAGGGAAATCGCTGACGAGGATTAATGATGAGACCCTATTTAATGTAAATTCTCAGGAGCGATTTGACTATACGATGGCTATGAGTGGACATGACAATGTCGTCTCAAAGAAAATGGATGTACAGGATATTTCCCGGCTAACCATCGGTGACAAGATCGCTTTCTGCTTAGTGGACGTCGATTTATACCGGCCGACGATTCGTGCGCTCCGGTACGTTATCGCCAACATGCAAAAGGGGGGCGCTCTGATCGTTGACGATTGTCTTGCTGATTCTCCTTTCGACGGCTCTTTGCAAGCGCTTGCCGAAGTCAGTCGCGATTGCGGCCGCGACTATCAGATAGTGGAATCAAAACTGGGAATTATGCGGTTTTAGAGGGGGAGCCGCCGGCCAGCGATGAATCCCTAGCGATGAGGGTGCGCTGTGGCCTTGAATCCGGTGCACGTGGGCTGTGAAGCCGGCGGTGCGGTCAGAACGCCCGGGCAATCGGCATGCGCCGCCCGACGCCGAAGGCTTTGCGCGTGACGCGTAAGGCCGGGGCGGATTGGCGGCGTTTGAATTCGTTGATTTCGACCAAGCGCACGAGGCGGTGCACCAACTCGGGATCGAAACCGTTGGCGATCAACTGCTCTGGGCCGATTTCATCTTCGATGTATGGCTTGAGAATCAGGTCGAGCACCACGTAGTCGGGCAGGCTGTCCTGATCGGTCTGATTCGGGCGCAGTTCGGCGCTGGGCGGCTTGGTGATGGAGTTGAGTGGAATGCGCTCGCGGCCGGCGGCGAGATTGACCCAGCGGGCGAGGGCCCAGACGTCCGTTTTGTAGATGTCGCCAATGGGGGCGAGGCCGCCGTTCATGTCGCCGTAAATGGTGCAATACCCGGTGGCGAGTTCGCTCTTATTGCCGGTAGTTAACGCCATGGCGCGACGCTTGTTGGCGACGGCCATGACCAAGGTGCCGCGCAGACGTGATTGCAGATTTTCTTCCGCGAGGCCGGGCTCGCTGCCGGCGAACACTTCATCCAGGCCGCGCAGCGCCATGGCGTTGAGGTCGGTGATCGGGATGGTGACGTGTTCGATGCCCAGGGTGTCGGCTAACGCGACCGCATCGTCAATGCTGCCGGGGCTGCTGTAGGGGCCGGGCATCAGCAGGCCGGTGACGTGGCCGTGGCCGAGGGCGTCGCACGCGAGGCACGCCACGAGGGCGGAATCGATGCCGCCTGAGAGGCCGAGCACGACGCGTTTCTGCCCGGTTTTCCGGCAGTAATCGGCCAGCCCCATGACCAGGCCGTGATAGAGGTCGGCCAGCACCTCGGGCTCGGGTGCCGGTGTTATGGGATGATTGAGATCCGCGAGGGCAAGGTCCTCGCGCCAACGCGGAGCGTCGGCATAGCAGCTGCCGTCGGGACCGATGACGCACGAAGAGCCATCAAACAACAGTTCGTCCTGGCCGCCGACCTGGTTGCAGTAGACCACCGGAACGCCGGTGCGCTTGGCCACGGTTTCGACCAGACGCCGACGTAGGCCGGGCTTGCCGGTGTGGTAGGGCGAGGCACTGACATTGACGATGAGGTCACAGGTGCCGGTGAGATCGCGCAGCGGATCGGCGCCGTAGCGCACGCCGCTGAAGTTCTCGGTCCAGATATCTTCGCACACGGTCAGGCCGATGCGCTTGCCGCACAACTCGACCACCACCGGATGATCGCCGGCGCGGAAATAGCGTACTTCGTCGAAAACGTCGTACGTCGGCAACAAGCGTTTGTGATAGCTGGCGACGATCTTGCCGTCGGCGATGGCAACCACGGCATTGGCGAGGTTCGGCCCCGAACCCGGTTCGAGCGGCTCGGCGCAGCCAAGAATAGTCGGCAGCGCCAATTGCCCGGCGAGTTTCTGCACCATGCGCCATTGGAGGTCGACGAACCAGCTGCGCGAAATCAGATCGCGCGGCGGATAGCCGCCGAGGCTGATGGGCTCGGGGGCAACCAGCAGATCGGCGCCGAGGTGCTTGGCGCGCACGGCTGCTTCGACCAGAGCCTTATGGGTGCCGGCGAGGTCGCCGATGGTCGGGTCCATCTGAGCCAGTGCGATGCGCATGGCGGCAGTCTGGGCCGGATCGCGGCGGGGGAAAGTGGGCAGGTTGGTGGGGTCGGGTGGGTGCGGAGCACGTCGCGGCGAGCGCAGCGACGATGCCGGACGGCATGTCTTCACGGCCGACGACATCCAATGCCGTGCCACCACCGTATCCCCGTCACTATGGCGACCACGCTGCTGATCACGGGTGCCACGGGCGGGATCGGCCAAGCGCTGGTGGCGCGCTGTGCGACTCCGGACGTGACGTTGTTGCTGGTGGCGCGCGATGCGCATCGGTTGGATGCGTTGGTGGCGGAGTATCCCGGTGCGCGTGGGCTTGCGGTTGATCTCACGCACGAAGCCGGCGCGGCTCAGTTGGTCAATGCGCTTGATGCGTTACCGCCGTTGAGCGGCTTTGCGCATCTCGTCGGCAGTTTGGCGCTGAAGCCGCTGCATCGGCTGCCGTTGGCGGAATGGCGCGATCAATTGGCGGTGCATCTCGACAGTGCGTTTTTGGTGCTGCGCGTGGCGGTGCAGCGGTTGCTGCAGCAGGGTGGTGGCATGTCTGGCGTGTTTTGCTCGTCGGTGGCGGCGCGAGTGGGGTTGCCCAATCATGAGGCCGTGGCGGCGGCAAAGGCCGGCCTAGAGGGATTGCTGCGCTCGGCGTCGGCGTCGTACGCAGATCGCGGCCTGCGTTTGAACGCGGTCGCGCCGTCGTTGACGGAAACGCCGCTGACGGCGGGTTTTCTGAGCACGCCAGCAGCGCGCGCTGCGATGGCGGCGCAGCATCCGCTCGGCCGCATCGGTACGCCGGATGACCAAGCCGCCGCCATTCAGTGGCTGCTGTCGCCCGAGGCATCGTGGGTGACGGCGCAGATCATCGGCGTCGACGGTGGTCTGGGGTCCTTGCGCGTGAAGCGATGACCGTGGAGGAACTACCAATCGTCATTGTCGGCGCTGGTGCGGCCGGCTTGGCGTGTGCGCAGCATTTGCGTGCTGCTGGTCGCGCGGTGCAGATATTCGAAGCGACCGATCGCCCGGGTGGGCGCATACGCACCGATACCGTGCAGGGATTTCGCTGCGATCACGGTTTTCAGGTACTGCTCGATAGTTACCCGGAGGCGCGACGCTGTCTGGATTATGAGCGCCTCCAGTTGGGCCGCTTCGAACCTGGCGCGTGGGTGCATTGGCAAGGGGCCCTGCATCGCGTGAGCGATCCGCGCCGGCGGCCTGCTGATGTCCTGCGCACGTGGCGGGCACCGTTTGTGCGCCTGACGGATGTGCCGGGGATGATGCGGCTGGTGCGGCGTCCGGGTGCGGAGGATGCGACGTTGGCGCAGCATCTGGATCAGCTGGGGTTGGTCGGTGATCTCCGTCAGGCGTTTCTGCAGCCGTGGCTCGCGGGAATCTTTCTTAAGCACGATCTTGGCGTGCAGGCATCGGTGGGGGCCGAAGTGATCCGTTTGTTTGCACGCGGTGCTGCCGCGGTGCCGGCAGGGGGCATCCGTGCGATCGCTGATCAGTTGGCCGCGAGGTTGCCATCGGGCGTGCTGCGCCCTGCGGCGCCGGTGCAGCGCGTGGAGGAGGGCCTGGTTACCTTGGCGTCGGGTGAAACGTGTGCAGCCGCTGCCGTGGTGGTGGCAGTGGATCCGCGTGCGGCGGCGGACTTGTTGCCAGGCTTAGCGGTGCCACCGGGTTTGGCCGTGACCACGGTGCATCTGTCGGCGCCTGATCCCTTGCCGTGGGATGGCCGCTGGTTGCTGCTCGACGGTGAGCGCGAAGGCGGCGCCGTGGCCTACGCGGTGCCCAGTGCGGTGGCCGCTGGGTATGCGCCGCCGGGGCGACATCTGGTGTCAGCGACGGTGTTGCCGGGCGATGGGGGCGATGATCCGGCCGCGGCGGTGCTGGCGCAATTGCGGCGCTGGTTCGGTGCCGATCACGAGTTTTCCGTCCTGCGCGTGGATCGCTTGGTCTATGCCAAGCCGCGACAAAACTCCGGTGACGATGTTGGCATCGGGCCACGGTGGTCAGAGGGCATCTTTGTGTGCGGTGATTACACCGTCGACGCGTCCCTTGATGGTGCATTGCGCTCGGGCCATCGAGCGGCTGAGGCGATATTGGCGCAGATCGCTGGCACGTGAGTCGCTATCCATTCCCCAGGGATGGCATTACGCTACAATAATGATGGTAACGCTAACGAAACCATGCCAGATCGCCTCGCCCAAGCTTTGGATCGCGCCTTCGCGGTGACAGCCGCCCTTGCCGAGGGCCAGCTGTCGTTTGGCGTCCTGCGTGAGCGTATCGGCTTGCCCGCCCCGACCTTCAGTCGCTTGCTCAAAGCGTTGGTCGCCGCTGGCCACATTATCGCCGAGCCCCACGGCTATCGCCTAGCACCAGGAGCGGCAACGCATGCCCGGCGTATTGTCGGTGCGCTCAGCTTAGGCGAAGCCGTAGCGCCGGTGCTGGCAGAACTGGCGGAGTCGACCGGGGAATCCGCGGCGTTCTACGCGCTGCGTGAGGGCCGCGTCGTCCTGGTTGCCGTACATGCGATGGCGGATTCCGCCAGCTATGCGCCGCCCGGCATCAGCGTGCCGGAAGCAACCCGGCATGGCTTTGTCATGGCGTGCCTGATGCGCGCCGATGTGGCGATGCAGAAGCGGGCGTTCGCGGCGTGTCCGCGCCGGCGTGAGATCACCTGGACCGCGTTCCGCGATGCACTGGCTGATGGCCGACGCACCGGCGCGATCATCGAATGTGGCGATCATCGCCCTGGCATTTTACGGGTGGCGGCTCCGCTCGGGACGCTGGGTGCCATTGGCGTCAGTTCACCACGCTGCACGCGTGCCCAGGGCAAAGCCCTCGCGAGCACCGTCATCGCCGCCGCCTGTTCAGCGATCACCACTTTGGGAACCACGCCATGAAACGTCCGAACGTCTTGCTCATCACCAGCGACCAGCACCACTGGTCGATGCTCGGCAGTCACACGCCGCAGTTGCAGACGCCGGCGCTCGACCGCCTCGCCCGTGAAGGCACGCGTTTCGATCGCGCGTATTGTCCGAATCCGACCTGCACGCCGACGCGCGCGTCGATCATCACCGGGCTGTATCCCAGTCAGCATGGCGCGTGGACGCTGGGCACGCGGCTCGATGAGAAGGTCCACACGGTTGGTGAGGATTTTGTCGCTGCTGGTTATGCCACCAGCCTGGTGGGCAAAGCGCACTTTCAGCCGCTCAAGAGTACGCCTCGGTACCCGTCGATCGAAGCTTATCCGACCCTGCAGGACTTGGAGGCCTTCCGCCATTGGAATGGCCCGTTTTACGGCTTTCAACATGTCGAACTCGCACGTAATCACACCGATGAGGCGCACGCCGGTCAGCACTATGCGTTGTGGCTCGAAGCGAAGGGATGCAAGGATTGGCGACAATATTTCCGTCCGCCGACAGGTACACGGAATGATGGCGACGGCGTGTGGGAGATTCCCAATGAGCTGCACTACAACACCTGGATCGCTGAGCGCAGTAATGCGCTGATGGCGCAAGCGGCGGCAGACGATCAGCCGTTCTTTTTATGGTCGAGTTTCTTCGATCCGCACCCGCCCTACGTGGTGCCCGAGCCGTGGGCGTCGATGTACGATCCGGCGACGATTCCGGTGCCGGTCCTGCGCAACGGTGAACTGGTAACCGCGCCTGAATTGGTGCGCTTGGCGCGCGATCCTGATGGATCGTGGAGTCAATTCCGCGAAACCGGCGAAGCGATTCACGGCTGCCATTACCACGGCCACGCCGATGCCGAGGCAGCACGCAAAGCGGCCTTGTATTGGGGCATGGTGTCGTGCATGGACGCCGCCATCGGACGCATTCTCGATCAGCTCGATGCGCTCGGTATCGCCGACAACACGCTGGTCATCTTCAGCACGGATCATGGGCATTTCTTTGGTCAGCACGGGTTGCATGCGAAGGGGCCCTTCCACTACGAAGATCTGATCCGCGTGCCTTTCCTGGCGCGCCATCCCGGGCGTATTCCCGCCGGTCGTGAGAGCCGCGATCTGGTATCGTTGGTCGATATCGCGCCGACGGCCTTGGGCTGGTGCGGCCTCGACGTGCCGGTGCACATGACCGGGGTCGACCAGTCGGCCGTTTTCCGCGCCGAGGCCCCGCCGTCGCGTCCGCACGCGATCTGCGAATTCCGTCATGAGCCGACCACGGTGCACCTGAAGACGCTGATCGAGGACCGCTACAAGATCACCGTGCACTACAACCGGGCTTACGGCGAACTGCACGATCTGGTCGAGGACCCCGACGAAATGATCAATTTGTGGGATGATCCGGCCAGTCAGGGCATCAAACAGGCGCTGATTGAGCGCTTCCTGCATGCTGAACTGGGCAAGGAGTCGGTAGCAATGCCGCGCATCGCCGGGGCCTAAGCAGGGTGGCCGCTTGATATGTTCCATATATGGGATATGTAACCATATATGGAACACAGCGATCCGGTCCCCGGGTTGGGCCGCGGCCTTGCTCTTCTCGATCACCTCGGTCGCGAGGGGGCCTGCAGCCTGGAGCGGTTGGCGAAAGACCTCCAGCTGCCGAAGTCGTCGACCGCGCGCATCTTGGAATCGCTGAGCTTGGCCGGCTGCGTCGTGCGCGATGCGCCCAGCAAGCGCTACAGCGCACGGCGGGTGTTGGTCGCCGCGCATGCGCCGTCGGACGTGGATTTGCGGACGCACTTGGCGTCAACCCTTGTCGATTTGACGGCGCAGACCGGGCGCTGCGTCGAGCTCTTCGCCTGGGTCGACCGCAATCTGGTGATGATCGATCGCGCCGATCCTGAGGATCAGGAAGTCGTGGTGCGCGCCCGCATCGGCTGGGTTCGCCCACTCGATGAGGTCGACGCTCTGGTTCAGCTCGTCATTGCGCACGGTGGGCTCAAGCCCCCGGCGAAAGGCTGGCGCTGGGCGAAAGTCGAACGCCTGGCTGTGCCGCCGGAAACGGCGGCTCGTTTAGCCACTCGTGCCGCCGGGGCTGGGATCGCCCACGATGTGGCGGCGAATTGCCAAGGCGTGATGCGCGTGGCCGCACCGCTGCTCATGAGCGGCCGTTTGGTCGGCGTGCTGGCGCTTGCCAGTCCGGCGGCGACGCCAGCGCATGCTGACGCATGCGCTGCGCTGCATGCCGCCGCAGCACATTTCAGCTCCTCTCATGTCACCCTAGTCGGAGTCCCCACCCCATGACGGTTTCCCCGACCGGTTCTGCCCGCAAGCAGCCCAATATCATCTTCATCATGTGCGACGATCACGCCGCGCATGCGATCTCGGCCTATGGGTCGCGCGTCAACCACACGCCGAACATCGATCGCATCGCCCATGGCGGCATGCGTTTCGACCGCTGCTTCTGCACGAATTCGATCTGCACACCATCGCGTGCGGCCATCATCACCGGCAATTACAACCATGTGAATGGCTGCACGACGTTGCACACCCATTTCGACAACACGCAGCGTACGTATTTTCACCAGCTCAAGGATGCCGGCTACGCCGTCGGGGTCTTCGGCAAGTGGCACCTCGGTGAAGGTCCGCAGCATGAGCCCAAGGGCGTCGACACCTACTGCGTGCTGCCGGGCCAAGGCGATTATCACGACCCCGTGATGATCAAAGACGGCGTGAAAAAGCGCTATTCTGGCTACACCACCAACATCATCACCGACTTGTCGCTGGCGTTCATGCGCGAGGTCGAACCCGGCAAGCCCTTTGCGGTGATGGTGCATCACAAAGCGCCGCATCGCGAGTGGGAGCCGGAGGCGAAATATCTCGATTATCGCAAAGGTGAGTTCATTCCGCTGCCGCCGACCTTCGATGATGACTACGACGGTCGCCCTGCCGCCGAGGCGGCGAAGATGCGCATCGACCGCGACATGAAGCCCAAGGACTGGAAGCACGAGATC
>CAYQAQ010000099.1:0-8553 GCA_964415495.1 uncultured candidatus Brocadiaceae bacterium
GGCTCCCTTTATGGGCAGCGCGCCGCGTTTCCGGGGTTGGGCACGTCGCCCGACCTCCACCCGCCTGGAGCGGGTCGCCCATGAAAACCGCTGGAATACCCCATGCGCAGCTATGAAACCACTATCCTTGTCCGCTCTGGACCCGCTCGCGAAGATCGCGATGGCACCATTGCAGCGGTCCGCGCCTTCTACGAAATCGAAGGCGCTGTTTTCACCGAGTTCGGTGTGTGGGATGAGCGCAAGCTCGCCTACCCGATCGCCGGTGAAACCCATGCGCTCTACCTGACGGGCTACCTCGAAGCCGATCCCTTGGCCATCGCCAAGATCGATCGTCGCTGCGAGCTGTCGGACCTCGTCCTGCGTCAGCTCATCGTCGCCCGCGATGGTGCCGACCTGCAGCGCATCAAGGACCAACGCGTCCGCGCCGCCGAAGCTGCCGCCGAAGCCGCCGCTGCTGCTGCCGCAGCCAGCGAATACGAGTCGTAAGCAGAAGCCATGAGCTTCAACTACAACAAAGTGTTCCTGGCCGGAAACCTCACCCGGGATCCCCAGGTGCGGTTTTTCGCCAACGAACGCGCCGTGGCCGATTTCGGTCTGGCCGTCAATCGGCGCTACAAGACCGCCGATGGTCAGAACAAGGAAGAGACCACCTTCGTTGATATCGAAGCGTGGGGTCGCACCGCCGAGCTCGTTGGTCAGTACCTGACCAAGGGCCGCGGCTGCTTTGTTGAAGGTCGCCTTAAGTTGGATTCCTGGGACGATAAGGAATCCGGTCAGAAGCGTTCCAAGCTGAAGATCGTCGCCGACAGCGTCCAGTTCATCGATTCGCGCGCGGGTGGTCCCGGCGGCGGCGCTCCGGCGGGTGCCGACAGCGGCTCCGACGAATCCTCCGCGCCTGCGCCGTCCCGTGGTCCTGCTCCGGCAGCTCCGCTTGACGACGAGCCTCCCTTTTGACCTTTTAACGGAAGCATCCCATGCCCCCTAAGTTCGCTCGCAATAAGATGAAGCGTAAGCCGCGTGCGCGGAAGACCGAAGCTCCGAAGTCCTGTCGTTTCGAGAAGGACAAGACCTTCGAGATCGACTACCGTGACCTCGGCATCCTCGGCCGCTTCGTGACCCCGCAGGGCAAGATCCACAGCCGTAAGCGCAGTGGGGTCTCCGCCTATTACCAGCGTCAGCTGGCGATCGCTGTCAAGCGCGCCCGCTTCCTCGCTCTCTTGCCGTACGTCGGCGAATAACCCCGGTTTTCAAGGATTCAGCCATGGCCAAGAGGTTCGAAGTCCTGCTCGTGCAGGACGTGCTCAAGTTGGGCAATATGGGCGATACGGTGAAGGTTGCTGCTGGCTACGCCCGCAACTACCTGTTCCCCTTTGAGCTCGCCATTCCGGTCTCGCTGGCGCACAAGCGTCAGATCGAAGTCCTGCGTGAGCGCGCCGCCAAGAACGAAGCCGAGCGTGAAGGCAAGGCCGGTGAGCTGAAGAAGAAGCTCCTTGGTCTGCGCATCCGTATCGGTGCGCGCGTGGTGTCCGACAACGAGCTGTTCGGCTCCATCGGCGCTCGCGACATCGTCGCCGAGATCGCCAAGCTGGGCTTCACGGTCGACACCAAGCAGGTTCACCTCGGCGAGCGCATCAAAAAGCTCGGCACCTATGAGGTCGAACTCAAGCTGCACAAGAAGACCAGCGTCGACATCACGGTCGAAGTCTACGACAGCGACCCGAACGCTTCCATCGGCGACGCCATCGCCGCCGCCAAACCGGCAGCAGCCGATGCCGAAGCCAAGCCTGAGGCGGCAGCAGCGGCGACCAAGTCGATCAAGTCCAAGGTCAAGAATCTCGGCCGCGTTGCCGAGCCAGCGGAATAAAGGTATCCCATGAAAGCCGACATCCATCCCAAGGCCCGTTGGGTCATCTTCCAGGATACCGTCAGCGGTGCGGCCTTCCGCATGCTGAGCCCGATCAAGACCGAGCAGAGGATCACCATCGACGGCACCGAGTTCCCCTTGGTCAAGACCGACGTCTCGAGCGCGAGCCATCCGTTCTACACCGGTCAGCAGCGTATCCTCGATACCGCCGGCCGCGTCGAGAAGTTCGGCAATCGCTTCGGCAAGCTCGGCGGCCTCGCCAAGCTCTCGAAGAAGAAGTAGCACACTTCTCCTGTATCCGTGACGACCCCGCCGCAACCCGGCGGGGTCGTTGTCGTTGGTGGTCTGCGTCTGCATGTCCGAATCACAGGAGTGTCTGCGTCTGCATGTCCGAATCACAGGAGACGCAGAGACACAGAGAAAGACAGAGAGGGTGGAAGGGAGAGTCCCGGCCGTTCTTCTCATGCGGATCCTCCGCGTCTCTGCGTCTCCTGTGACCTGTCTTTTCGAACCTTTCTCCTGAAGCCCGGTAAGCCATGGATTTGATCGCCAATTTGCAGCGGGTTGCCCAGCGCTTTGACGAGCTGGGCGAAATGCTGGGCGATGCCCAGATCATCTCCTCGCCGCGCTATATGACCTTGATGCGCGAGCACGCGCGGCTGGGCACCGTGATTGAGCCGTTTCGCGCGTGGCAGAAGGCGACCGCCGATGCCGAGGCGGCCAAGGAATTGCTGAGCGATGCTGAGCTCGGCGCCATGGCCAAGGACGAACTCGCGAGCAGCCAAGCGCAAGCCGCGGAGTTACTGGAAGAAATTCAAGCCCGTTTGGTGCAGGCCGATCCGATGGGCGGGCGCGACTGCATTCTCGAAATTCGCGCCGGCACTGGTGGCGATGAAGCGTGTTTGTTTGCCGGCAATCTGGTGCGCATGTATCAGCTGTGGTGCGGCCAGCACGACCTGCGGCTGGAGCCCTTGAGCATCAGCGAAGGCGAGCAAGGCGGCTTTAAAGAAGCGATCTTTCATGTCCGCGGCAATGGGGCGTATGCGTTCCTGCGCTACGAAAGCGGTGGCCATCGCGTGCAGCGTGTGCCCGCCACCGAAGCGGCTGGACGCATTCACACGTCGGCGTGCACGGTCGCCGTGCTCCCCGAAGCCGAAGCGGTCGATGTCGACATTAAATCTGATGATCTGCGCATTGATGTCTTTCGCGCCGGCGGTGCGGGCGGACAGCACGTCAACAAGACCGAGTCGGCTGTACGTATCACCCACATTCCGACCGGCGTGGTGGTCAGCTGTCAAGACGAGAAGAGCCAGATTTCGAATCGCGAACGGGCGATGAAAGTCCTGCGCGCTCGGCTCTTCGAGGCCGAACGCGAACGCATCGACCGTGAGCGCGCCGCCGAGCGCAAGGAGCAGGTCGGCAGCGGTGACCGCTCGGACCGCATCCGCACCTATAACGTGCCGCAAAATCGGTTGACGGATCATCGCCTGAACTGGACCAGTTACGCCCTTGATCGCTATCTCGAAGGTGACTGCGAGGAACTGCACGCTGCTATGGTTGCGGCGGAAAAAGTGCGCTTTCTCTCGACGTGGGATGGCACGTTGTAATCGGTTTCTGGCTCCTGCGAGCGCCGCGTTGCACTCGGCTCGCAGGCCGAGTGCAACTCCGCGCTCCCAGTAAGCCGGCAACCAGGCCCGATAGACTGTCGATCCAGTGACGCTACGGTGTCCGGCCCCGATCACATCATTCCCCGCTAGGAATCCACCATGCCGATCCGTGTCACTGTCTGGGGCGAAAATGTCCACGAGAAGAAGCACAAAATCGTGGGTGAGATCTACCCCAAGGGTATGCACGGCTGCATCGCTGAAGCGCTGGGCAAAGATGCCGACATCGTTGCGCGCACCGCGACCCTGGATCAGCCCGAGCACGGCTTGACCGACGACGTCCTGGCCGAGACCGACGTCCTGACCTGGTGGGGCCACGCCGCGCACGGGCAGGTGGACGACAAGATCGTCGATCGCGTGCAGAAGCGCGTACTCGCCGGCATGGGTCTCATCGTGCTGCACTCGGGCCATCACGCCAAGATCTTCAAGCGCCTCATGGGGCACAACTGCGACCTCGTCTGGCGGGAAGCCGGCGAGAAGGAACGCATCTGGGTGTGCAATCCCGGCCACGCCATCGCGCAAGGTCTCGGCACCTATTTCGAATTGCCCGAAGAAGAAATGTACGGCGAACCGTTTGGCATCCCCAACCCCGACGAAGTCGTCTTTCTGTCGTGGTTCCAGGGCGGCGAGGCTTTCCGCAGTGGCGTGACCTATCGCCGTGGCGCTGGTAAGATCTTCTACTTCCGTCCCGGTCATGAGACCTATCCCACGTATCACGACGCCAATGTGCAGCTCGTGTTGCGCAACGCGGTGAAGTGGGCCAAGCCGGAAGGCACCTTCGCCTGGGGCTGCCCCAATCGGGGCGGCGACAAGTCGCTGGAGCCCCTGACCGTCAAGGGTGGCAGTGTCCACTGACGGTGCGAGTGCGTAGACTAGCGTGAGAGCCCAGCCAATCGCTGGTGCAGCTCATCGGCAGTCAGCGCCGGCGCGAGGCACGACGTGCCGACGCACACCAAGGCTTGGCTGCGCGCCAGACCGACGCGGTCAACGAGTGTGGACCAGTCGCACGGGGCGCAGGCTTCGGCCGGCAGGATGGCGACATCCTGCGGCCAGGCCCGCGCCGCCGCCAACAACGGTTCGGGTTCTGGTCCGGTCACGACGATCGTGACCGGACCATGACGTAGCGTGCGCCATGCCGCGAGCAGGGTGCAGCAAGAGGTCGGTGCGCGCTGCACGATGGCCGCACTGCTGGCAATGATGCCATCAGCGAGGGCGCGAAAACGGTCGTTGCCGGTGATCGCCCACAGGCGAGTCAGCCCGACGGCGAGCCCATTCTGGCCAGCGGGACTCGCATGGTCGGTCATTTCCCGCGACCGACGAATGAGATCAGTGCGTCCCGCAGGCGTCGTGTAGAAACCGCCGTCGTCTGCACGCAACCTGGCGACGGCTTCGTCGACAACCTGAATCGCTTCGCTGATCAGCCACGTCTCACCGAGCAGCGCGAAGGCCGCTGTGTATGCCGACACCAGATACCCGTAATCAGTGATATAGGCAGGTTTTCCGGGATAACGGCTGAGACCATTATCGCCGCGACGTTGCCGCAGCAGCTCGGCGACTTCGCGAGCGGCCGCGATGAAGCGTGGGCGATCGGCGTCATCGGCATGGCGACCGAGCGCCGTGAACGCTTCCAATGCCAGCGCATTGAGATCGGTCAGCACTTTGTCATCACGGCCAGGGCGCGGCCGCACGCCGCGCGCCAAGCGCAGCCCTGGCAGCAGCGGTTCCCAGCGAGCGCGTTGAGCTTGGGCGGCGGCGTCCGCACCCTGCAAGCCAGTGGCGCGCGGCTGCGGAATATGCGTGAGCACCGGATCTTCGTGACCGTGCGGACCGATCTCGCGTTCGCCGGCGACGATCGCCCACTCCTGAGCAAGGCGTTGGCCTTCGCTGCGGCCCAGGGCTTGTTCCAACGCGGCCGGACTCCAGGCGTAGAACGAGCCTTCGCCTTCAGGATCGTCGGCGTCTTCGGCGGTGGCATATCCCAGGAAGACCTCGCCGTTCATGACTCGCATATCGCGTAGCAGGTAATCTCCGGTGTTTACCGCCGTTCGCAAAAAATCAGCGCGATCCAACGCACGTCCGGCATGCGCATAGGTCATGATCAGCTGGGCGTTGTCATACAGCATCTTTTCAAAATGCGGCAAGCGCCAATCGCGCGTCACGCTGTAGCGATGAAAGCCACCGCCGACGCGATCATGCAGACCGCTGTCCTGCATCGCTTCGAGCGTCGCCGTGGCCATCGTCGCCCATTCCGGGTTTCCGTCATTGAGCAAAAGCGGCAGTAATTGCGACGCTGGAAATTTCGGTGCCATCCCTTGGCCATACGCAAAGCCAGGGTGGCCGGCGTCGTAGCTGGCGCGCACGCCGGCGTCCAGCGTTTGCCAGATGCTATCGGCGAGGGCGCCTGGTTGCGTAGCGGTCTGGCTCAAGTGGCCAGTCACGTCCCCGGCAACTTTGTCAATGCGCGCGCGATCCTCATGCCACAGCCGCGCCAATTCCTGACACAGGCCATTCCAGCGATCGCGGGGCAAATAGGTCAGGGTATAGAAGGGGCGACCGCTATGGTCGGTAAAGGCATTTAAGGGCCAACCACCATGGCCGGTCATGGCCTGCACGGCGTCCATATAGATTTCGTCGACTTCCGGATGCTCCTCACGGTCGACTTTGATGCAGACATAGGCCGCGTTCATCGCAGCGGCAGTGGTCTCGTCTTCAAAGGACTCATGCGCCATGACATGGCACCAGTGGCAGGTGCTGTAGCCGATCGACACCAGCACCGGCACATCGCGGCGGCGGGCCTCAGCAAAGGCCTCGTCGCACCACGGCCACCAGGCGACCGGATTATCGGCATGCTGGCGCAAGTAGGGGCTGGAGCTGGTGGCGAGGTGGTTCATGTGGGATTCCCCGGTCCGGAAGTCCGGGAGTCCGGAAGTCTCGTAGATAAGGTGTTGAGCGTGTTCGGAACATCACGCATACAAGGATCGGATCATTGCCCCGGTCCGGAAGTCCGGTGTGTGAGGGTTTGAGGGTGGACCGAACACCACGCATACAAGGAGCGAGCATCTCAAGGTTGTCGCCGTGCACAGGAGACTTCCGGACTTGCGGACCGGGGCAATGGAAGTGCCTTTCGGACTTCCGGACCGTCTCTAGGCTGTGGCCATATGTGCGGAATCGCTGGCTATCTCGGACCGAAAGACGCGGACTCAGTGCTCACGGTGGCCCTGGAACGACTCAAATATCGCGGTTATGATTCCGCGGGCATCGCGGTGGTGGCGGATGGTGAACTTGGCCTACGCCGTGCTGCTGGTAAACTGAAGGCCTTGTCCGACCTGATCGCCGTGCGTCCGATCACCGGGCACGGTGGCATCGCTCATACCCGTTGGGCAACGCATGGCGCACCGACCGAAGCCAATGCCCATCCGCATCTGAGCGCAGATAGCCGAGTGGCGGTGGTCCACAACGGCATCATCGAGAATCACGAACAGCTCCGGCGAGAATTGGAAGCCGTTGGCGTCATCTTCCGCAGCGAAACCGATACTGAGGTCATCCCGCATCTGATCGCCCGTGAGTATCGCGACGATCCGATCGCCGCCCTGCGCGCAGCGGTGGCGCGCCTGCATGGCAGCTATTCACTCGCTGTCGTTTTTGCTGACAAGCCCGAGCACATCTATGCAGTGCGCCAAGCCTCGCCCCTGCTGGTCGGCCGCGGTCGCAAGGAAATGTTGCTGGCCAGCGACATCCCTGCATTGCTGCCGCATGCGCATGAAGTGTGTTATCTCGATGAAGGGGTGATCGCCGAGTTGACGGCTGATCGTCTGCGCCTGTGGAGCTTCGACGGTGTGGTGATCGAACCCGAGTTCGCTGCGATCGAAGTCACGGCTGATGCGGTGAGCAAAGGCGATTTTGATTCGTTCATGGCTAAGGAGATCGCCGAGCAGGCTGATGTGCTCGACCGTCTGATCGCCAGCCGCCTGCGCGGCGATGAAGTAGTCGAGCCTGACCTCGGCCTGGATTTAGCGGCGGTCAATCACGTGGTCTTTCTGGCGTGTGGCACCAGCTGGCATGCGTCACTGCTGGGTAAGCGCTACCTGGAGCACTTCGCGCGCGTGCATGTCGAAGTCGATATCTCGAGCGAATATCGCTACCGCAATCCGGTGGCCTCGGGCGATACCCTCGTGGTCGCTATTTCGCAATCCGGCGAAACCGCCGATACCTTGGCCGGTCTACGCTTGGCCAAAGCCAAGTTCATGCCGGTGGTCTCTTTGGTGAACGTGGTCACGTCCTCGATCGCGCGCGAGAGCGAGGGCATGATGCCCTTGCTGGCTGGCCCAGAAATCGGCGTGGCGTCGACCAAAGCGTATACCGCGCAAGTGGTCGCCCTGTACCTGTTCGCGCTGCAAGTCGCCAAGGTCAAAGGCGTGCTCGACCGCGAGGTCGAAGCCGCATCCGTGGCCGCCGTGCGTGCCTTGGCGGCGCAAGTGCGCGAGACGCTCCAGATGTGCGAAGCCGAAGTGGTCGAAGCTGCCGATCTCTTTCATTCTGCGGCGGCGACGGTGTTTCTTGGGCGTGGTGGCGAACACGCCACGGCGCTCGAGGGTGCCCTCAAGCTCAAAGAGATCGCCTACATCCACGCCATCGGCTACCCCGCTGGCGAATTCAAACACGGTCCGATCGCTCTGGTGACGAATCAATTGCCAGTGGTCTGCGTGTGTCCGCGCGACGCCATGTACGAGAAGATGCTGTCCAACGTGCAAGAAGTCCGCGCCCGCGCCGGCCGCATCATCGCCGTTGGCCACCCCGAGGACCGCCAACTCGCCGCCATCGCCGATCATGTTTTCCCGGTCGCGCATGCGCATGACGAAATGCTGCAACCGGTGCTCAGCATTCTGCCCTTGCAGCGCTACGCCTATCACGTCGCCCGCCGTCGTGATTGCGATGTCGACCAGCCACGCAATTTGGCCAAGTCGGTGACGGTCGAATAGGGGATTGCCCCCGTCCGGAAGTCCGGAAGTCCGGAAGTCCGGAGGT
>CAYQAQ010000100.1:0-2276 GCA_964415495.1 uncultured candidatus Brocadiaceae bacterium
TGTAGCTGGAGGGTGGCCGGCCTTGCTCTTGCACCCATTCTCTGTGTTTCCTCCGCGTCTCTGCGCCTCCTGTGAATGCGGATGAGCATTGGCAACAGTTGGCCTCTGGTTCCTGCGGGTAGGGGCACTACCCTCCCGCCCATGCCTACTCCGCTGATTATCCATGGTGCCGCCGGACGCATGGGCCGTCGTCTGCTCGCATTAGCCGCTGAGCGTCCCGAGGTGTACCGCATTGTCGCGGGCGTCGATCAGAAGCCGGGATCGCTGCGTGACCTTGGCATCGCATCCGATGCGCCGGTGCTGACCGCGTTGCCAGAGGAACCCGGCGCGGTGGTGATCGACTTTTCGCACCACAGCAGCTTTGCCAGCGTCACCGCTCATTGCGCGGCGCACCGCATGGCGCTGGTGAGTGGCACCACGGGCATTGCTCCGGCCGATCTCGACGTCGGCTTGCAGCGCGTAGCGGCCGCAGCGCCCGCCATGCACGCGATGAATTACAGCGTTGGTGTCAATTTGGTGTTCCAGATCGCCGCCCGCATCGCCGCAACCTTGGGCGAAGACTACGACATCGAAATCGTCGAAGCCCATCACAACCAAAAAGTCGACGCACCGTCCGGCACCGCCTTCGGCATCGCCGATGCGATCACCGACGCCACCGGTCGCACGCGCGGCGATCTGGTGCACGGTCGCGAAGGTCAGGTCGGCAAGCGGCGCAAAGGTGAGATCGGCGTCCACGCGCTGCGCATGGGCGACGTGGTCGGCGATCACACCGCCTATTTCGTCGGCAACGGCGAACGCATTTGCCTCGGCCATCTCGCGCATAGCCGCGATATTTTTGCCTCGGGCGCATTGCGTGCCGCGCAGTGGGTGCACGGCAAGGAGGCCGGGCGGTATGCCATGAAGGATGTGTTGGGATTGTGAGGGCGGTGGGTTTTGGGTTCCTGACCTCAAACCATAAACGATGACTTTTCGCCTCATCACTTTCGATGCGCACAACACCCTGATCGCGCCGACGCCGAGCATCGGCGCCATCTATGCCGAGGTCGCGCTTGCCTACGGTCTCGAGCGTGATCCAGCCGAGTTGCAGGCCGCTTTCCCGGCCGCCTTTCATGCGACGTATGCGGAATGGTCGGTGGCTTACGGTGCCACGGATGAGGATGCGCGCGCGTATTGGCTGCGCGTGGTTGAGCGCACCTTCGGCGATGGCTTGCCCAACGAAGTGGCGTGGGAATGCTACGACACCTTCGCCAGAGCAGCTCGTTGGCAGGTGTTGCCCGGCGTGCGCGAGACCTTGGCCGGGTTAACCGCGCTCGGCCTGCCGCTGGCGGTGGTGAGCAATTTCGATTGCCGTTTGCCGCCCTTGCTCGCCGATTTGCAGTTGGGGCCCTTCGTTACCGTGGTGGTGTCTGCGGCACTGGGTGTGGCCAAGCCCGACCCTGCGCCGATGCGCGCTGCGGCAGCGGTAGTGGGCTGCGATCCGGCGGAGATCCTCCACGTCGGTGACAGTGAGCGCGAGGACGGCGGCGCGTGTGTGGCGTGCGGAGCGACGTGGTTGCCGGTGACGCCAGGGGCAGGTGTTTCCCTCGCCGCCGTGCGCGCGATGCTGGGGGGATGATTGGCCCGCGCCTGATCGTCCGTTTGCCGAATTGGGTGGGTGATGTGTGCATGGCGCTGCCGGCGCTGCACCTTTTGGCGCGGTCGTTCACCGTCATCGCCGTGGGCCGTCCGTGGGCGGTCGATCTGCTCGCGGGCATGCCGTGGCAGACGGTGGCGTTGCCGCGTCCGTTCGGTCCGCAGGTGCGGACCTTGTCCGCGCTGCGCGCCACGCGCGGCCTGTTGCTGACCAATTCCTTTGGCAGCGCCGGCGCCATGCGGCTGGCGGGCATTGAGGCCATCGGTTTAGCGGGTGATGGTCGCAGCTGGTTGCTGGGTACGGCAGTGCCGCGCTATCCCGGTCTGCATGAGGTCGAAGCCTTCTGGCGACTCGCCTGGCTGACCTCTGCCGCCGATGGGGGCTGGACGGTCGCTGGGCGACGGCGCTGGCCGCGCCCACCGCGTCGTCTGGAATTGACGCCCTCCATAGCCCAGCGCAACCAGGCCGAGCGCGCGTTACAGGCAGCCGGAGTCAGCCAACGGTACGTGTGCGTGGCGCCCCTGGCGGTGGGCACCATCGCTGGCCGCAGCAAGGTGTGGCCGGGCTTCGCCGATCTTGCGGCGCGTTTGGCCGCGCGCGGTATCACGCTGGTCGCCTGTCCGGGTCCCGGCGAAGACGCGGC
>CAYQAQ010000100.1:2286-8545 GCA_964415495.1 uncultured candidatus Brocadiaceae bacterium
GCCGGCGCCGGCCGCGGCCGTGCCGGGTGCGCACCTGTTGCCGGGGTTGGGCCTGGGCGCGTATGCCGCCGTGTGCGCGCGTGCGGCGGCCGTCGTCGCTAACGATAGCGGGCCGATGCACCTCGCAGCGGCAGTCGATGCGCCCGTGCTCGGTATCTTCGGGGTCAGTGATCCCGGGCGCACCGCGCCGTGGGGCCTGCGTGCGCGGGCCATCGGTTCGGCTGCCGGTTGGCCTGAGGTGGTCACAGTTGAAGAGACGCTCGTTTCAGTGCTGGATCCTGCTGCATGCGCGCGCTGATATTGTCGCTGGTTGTTCTCATCACGATGTCCCTTGCACTCAGTGCCGAGGACGCCGCAGGCGGCGTGTGGCATTTCGAACTGCCCGCTGCGGGTGGTGCGGCCTGCGATATTCCCCTCCCTACCGCAGCGTTGCGTGACCGCAGGGTCATCGAGCTCGCGTGGTCGCTCAGTGGTGCGGTCGATGAGGACGCACCCGATCGCTGGCTTGAGTTGGCGATCGTGACCGCGGATGGTCGGTGGTTCACAATCGCCACCTTGCCGGTCTTGCATGCGGGTCGCGCTGATCGCCGGCAAATTCACTTGCAGGCGGCTGAATGGGCCGGCACCCATGGGCGACTGGGCGGCGATGCGCTGCAGGCAGTGAGCCACTGGCGACTGAGCGTGCACGGCGGCCAAACTCCGGCCGTCGTCACCGGCACCATCACGGCCCCGACCAGCGCATCTGCAGCGAAGGACATGATCTTGGCCGTCGAACAGGTCGGCAACGGCCTGATCCGCCGCACCGTCAACGCGCAGGAACGCTGGCAGGAATGGCGTTTGCGGCTGGTCGGCGACGCGCGCAGCGAGGGCGGCACGCTGCGCTTGGTCACCGCCGATGGCGAGATTCCCGCTTTCTTCGAGCAACCCGGTGCTGTTTCCGCGCGGGGATGGCAGCCGCAGGGGCCAGGCCGCTGGGTGTTTCGCTTGCGGCCTGAGGAAGCGGGCACGCGCGGCCATCTCGAATGGCGATCAGGTGTTCATCAGTGGCGTTCGTCGTTGGTCAGCATCCCGACCAGCATCGCCAGGGACGAAGCCTTGCCGGCGGTTCCCGTCGATAGTTTGCCGATCGACCGCGTCCCGGCCTGGGAAGGCCCCGCCGCCGCGTTGGTGCAGGGCAGCCTCGTGCGCACCCCACCCCGTGCAGTCGATGCTGCGTTCGCGCCCGTCCTGCGCTGGCGAGCCGATTGGACCGGCTTCCGCGGTCTGGACGCTACTGCGCACAAACAGGCGCAAGCGTGGGACGCTCAGCTGGCCCAGCCAGTGACCACCGTTGATCTGCTCAGTGATGCCTTGGTCCAAGAGCAGGGTGCTTTTCGCTTTGGTCTGCATCCGCATCACCACAGCAGTGGTGGTGCCTGTGCGTATCCGCACGATTGGTGGTCCGCCGCCGCGGCGGCAGAAGCCTGGATCGCGCATGCACAAGACGTGGTCGCACGCACGCGCGCCGTGCCCGAGCTGACCACGTGGACCATGGGGTGTCTCGCGCCGGCCAATGACGGCGATCAATTGGCGCGTCTGCAGCGCATCGCCACCGCCATCGCCGACGTCGCGACTATCGCCGATGCGCGGCAGGTGCTGTTGCGTCACCCGCAATTGTTGGCCTATCGCTATCGCGCCAATGATCCGCCGTGGAGCACCTTTGAGCGCAATACCGAGGGCTGGGGCGCCGCGCCCTGGCCCGGCATGGCGCGGCCGCAGCGCGTCAGCGGTGGCAGTGAAGGCGACCACGCTTTGGAATTGCCCTTGCTCACCGCCGGCGCCGTGCGCATCGGCGCCGCGCAGAAGACCATTGATGCCAACGTCAGCAATCTGGATCGCTTGGAATGGGATCTGCGCTTCGAGGGCTCGGTCGATGTCGCGGCCGATTGCTATGCGTGGATCACCGATCGCCACCATCGCTGGTATCAAATCCGCGTCGCGCGGTTGGGTGCCGCACCGCGTTGGACCACCATCGGCGTCGATCTCGATCCCGGTGCCGCGTGGGAACCGGTGGGCCACGATGCTCCGTGGACCGGCGATCAACGGCGGCAGCTGCGGCGATTCGGGATCGCGGTATTCGTCCACGGTGATCAGGGCGGCGTGGCCACCGTGCGCATCGATCGGATCCGTCGTCTGGGCTGGCCGGAAAGCCTGCAGCCATCGCTGAGCATCGAGGACCTCCGCGTCATCGCGGAGCCCACCGCGCGCGCCACGCCGATCATGGCCGAGTTCACGCTTTCGCAGTTGGTGACCAATCCCTTCGATCCTGATGTCGCCGATGTCGTCGGCGAAGTCGAGGGACCCGACGGCCAACGTTTGCGGTATCCGGCCTATTGGACCGAGCCGATGGCGCTCCACTTCCGCGATGGCGTGGAAACCGTCACGCCCGCTGGTATTGGTCGCTGGCATTGGCGCTTCAGTCCGCCGCAGCCCGGGGTGTGGCGCTGGCGCATCGCGGCCAAACTCAAAGTCCAGGACACGTGGCAGGAAGCGCTCAGTTCGTGGCATACGAGCACCGTGCCGGCGACGTGGCCCACGCTGATTCCGGTGCGTCCCGACCCGCAAGACCCGACGTGGTGGCGGCGTGATGACGGCAGCTTCTGGTATCCGCTCGGGCTCAACTTGCGCAGCCCCGGTGATAATCGCCAGGACGCGGTGCTGGTCGCCGAAGCGGCGGGCAAAGCCGTACCGCCACGCGATGCCGATCCGCTGACCGCGCCACTGCCGGGTTGGACCTCGCCACAATTCGAGCGCTTGGGCACGGTCGCGTTTGATCGCTGGTTCAAACACTTCGCCGCCAATGGCATGACCTGGGCCCGCGTGTGGATGTGTCCGTGGTGGTGCGGGCTGGAATGGTCGCGTGAGTGGGATGAATACGGCGGTGTGCTGGTGTATAACCAGCATGCGGCGGCACGTTTGGATCGCGTGCTCGAATCCGCGGCCGAGGCGGGCATTTACGTCCAGTTGGAATTGCAGAATCACGGCATGACCAGCGATTTTGTTGACCAGCAGTGGAATCCGGATCAGCGCGGCAATCCTGGCAGTCCGTACAGCACCCGGCAGGGCGGCCCATGCCGGTCGCCGGGCGAATTCTATCGCAGCGAAGACGCCTGGCAGTTACAGGCCAAGCGCCTGCGCTATATCCAAGCGCGGTGGGGTTGGCGCAGCGGCTTAGCCGCGTTCGTGCTCAGTAGCGAAATGGACTTCACCGGCGACTGGAAGGAAAGCGGGGCCTTCAACCAAAACGATCTCGGCCATGCGCCCGAGACCCAGCGCTGGATCGAACGCAATCTCGCGTGGTTTGCCGCCAATGATCCGTTGCAACGCGCGGTGAGCGTGCATTTCTCGCATCCGTGGCGCGCTAGCCAATTGTGGCAGATGGAAGGCCTGGGCTTTAGCAACAGCAATGCGTATACCGGATTCCAGGATGCCTTTCAGCGTCTCGGCGGCCGCGGCGCTGGTCTTGCCAAGGCCTTCGATATTTACCTCAATGGCCACTTCCCACCCGAGCGTCTCAAGCGGCCAACCATTATCGGAGAATGGGGCGGCCACTGGGATCGCAACTCGCCTGCGCGCTTAGCGGCCGAACTGCATACCGGTTTATGGATGCAGGCGGTGCTGCCCTACGGCGGTAACACCGGATTCTGGTGGTGGTTGTGGATCGACGCCGCCGACGCGTGGCATGAATATGCCGCGGTGGCGCGTTTCATCGCCGGCTGGGATCCGCGCGGAGTGCGCTGGCAGTCGCGCCGCCCTGTGGCTTCGCCTGGCGTGTCGGCGCTCGGCATGCACAGCCCGCGCGAAATGCGCGCCTATGTCTGGCGCGATGGCCTCGATCGTTCGCTGCGGATGGACGTGCTCTCCGACGCCGGCACGGTGACGTGGCGCGCGCCAGCGGGCAGCACCTGGACGTTGGAACGCTGGGACACGACATCCGGCACGGTGATTGCCACCAGCCAGGAGACCACCGGTGAAGACGGCAACCTCGTGGTGCCGGTGGGTGAACTGCGCGGCGATGCCGCCTTCGTCCTGCGTCGGCAGTAAGCCGTTCAGCCGAGGATTTTCGCCAACCCGGCAGCGGGAATCGCGAGCACGTGGATGCCCGCGGTGAAATCGAGCGTACGTTCCTCAAGGATTTTTCCGCAGCAGTCACGCACACGAAGCTGGCGGCGACCAAGTGCATGTTCACAGGCGACGATGACGTTTGGGCTGCGCGTGGCATTCATCACGGCGATATAAGGGCGGTCGACGAGCGGAATCAGGGTCGAGATATAGGCGCTGGCGATGTGCTCGGCGGCGGTGGTCGCTGCGGCTCGGGTATACTCGTGTTCCGGATGGGCGACGTTGAGCGTGCCATCGAGCAGCGTCGTGCGATGCGCGATCCACCATGGTACCCAGAAGCGTAGTATCGCTTGGTGATCGGCCGGAAGCGGATCCAGCAACACCGACAGTTGCGGTACGCTGTACAGGACCTGAAGCAGCTGCAGGGCAGCGCTTTCGACCGGATCGTCGGCCTGCCACTTTAGTATGTCGCTGTGGCAGGCGGTGGCTCCGCACAGCATGCGGAGGTCGAAGACGCGTAGGCGATTGCGCAGGCAGAACGGCTTTTGGCCGCGGGCACGCTCAGTGTCGCGGTGGTCGCGCAGCGCTGCGGATTCGCCAATGCCAGTCACTTCGCCCAGGTCTTTCGCCGCCAGCATGGCTGCGCGCCACGCGATTATCGCGGCTATCGCAGCTGACGTTTACCGTGGCTTGCGCTGCCAGCCGTCCATGATCAACGGCGTCAACAGCAGGCAGGTGATCAGGCAGCAGGTCATACCCAAGGTCAAGGCGATGCCGGTCTCCCGCAACAGCGGATTGCTGGCGAGCATCAGCGAGCCGACCCCAATCACCGTGGTGGCGGTGGCGGCGAAGACCGGCGCATAGGCCTGAGCGCGATGCGCGGGGCGAGCGAGAAACACCGCGCTGTCGATGCCGATTCCGGCGATGAAGGCGCAGACCATTACTGAGAACGGCGACAAGGCCAAGCCGAGCCAGCCGAGCAGACCGAAGCCCCACAGCAGTGCCAAAGCCGGCGGCAGCAGAATGGCCAAAACCGCACGCGGGCGACGTTCGAGCACGAGCACCAGCGTCGCCATCGCCACCGCCATCCACAGCGCCAAGCGCCCCAGATCGCTGCGCACCACCGCCACCAAGTTGGCGGCGAGATCGCGACGACTGGCGATCCACGCCTGGTCGGACGCGCCGAGGGACGCACGGAGAGCGGCGACCTGTTCCGGAGTGTGCGCTTCTTCCAACGGCGCAGCGAGCCGCACGCCATCATCGTCGTGCAAAACATGCTGATCAATCAACGTGGCGAAGGGCGTGCCCGTCCAGGTTGCGGGAGTGATCATTTCAACCGAGGTGCGCGACTGGTACCGCGCGCGACTGATGGCGGTGGCGGCGAAGCCGCGTTTGCCCAAGCGCTCAGCGAGTGCGCCGGCAAAGGGCTCCGTGTGCTGATCCCAGAAGGCATTCCAGGCCGCCAAGCGCTCAGCCTGCACGCTCGGTGCGGGCAACAGGACGTCGACCACGGTTGGCGCGCCGCCGAGCCGCGACCGCGCGCGGGCAAAGGCCTCTTGCGCGCTCGCGAGGTCGTCGCCGTGCGCGACCAGAAAATCGCTGGTTTCGAAGCGATCCCAACGCGACAAAAACCCATCGAGAGCGGCGACGGTTTCCGGTCGGCTGCCATCCAAAGCACGCAGGTCGTCAATGACGCGCAAGCGCGTCAAGCCAGGCAGGCACAGCAGACTGAGCACCAGCACGAGGCCTACCCGCACCGCAGGTGGCAGGCCGACGACGGCGGTGCCAAGACGGCGTATCGGCGCCCAGGGTTCGGCGGTATCGCGGCGGCGCACCAGCGCAGGCAGCAAGGTCAGCGAGGCAAGCAGGGCGGCGACCAAACCAGCGACGACGAGCAGAGCCAGACTGCGCAAACCGCCGATGCTGCTGGCGAGCAAAACCGTGAAGGCCACCGTCGTGGTCAAACACCCCACCAGCAGTGGATGGCGCACCGCTGCGGCGCGTCCTTGCTGCGCAGCTACCGTCATGTGCAGGGCGTTGTCGACCGCGACGCCGAGGAAGCCGGCGGCGAAGCCAACCAGCAGCAGCGGTACCGGCATGCCGGCGGCGACCACCGCGGCGACGCCAGCAAGCAGCGCGATGATCGCTGGCACGTGCA
>CAYQAQ010000101.1:0-8465 GCA_964415495.1 uncultured candidatus Brocadiaceae bacterium
CGCGAACTCGCCATTGTCGGCAATGTTCCCCGCGCCGTGACCGACGTTGCGGATGCCACCGCAACCAGCGTCCTGCTACCACCGCTGCATCGCCATGGCCCAACACCGGGGCCCGCGATGGTCGTGCTGTTTTTCGTCAGCGCATTGGTACTGACGAGCCTGGGCCTGGTGGTGCGTCGATGCACCCGCAGGGGCCCGCGACCCGCCCATCGCGGTCGGTGCTTCGCCAAGGCTTTGCAGCAGGGCGATCTCAATGCTGCTGCCGCGTATGTGCAGGATCTGCGGACGCAGGCGGACGGCGAGAACCGCGCCGCGGCGGAGCGCATCGTGGCAGCACTCGATGCGGCACGCTTCGGCGGCGGACAACCCGACATCACCGATGCCGATCTCCGGCGCGTGGAATCGCTGCCATGATGCGAATCGTGCTCCTGACCGTGTTGGCCTGGGTAATCGCTGCGCAAGATCCTTATGCGTTGTGGCAAAATGATCGTGCCGCCGAAGCCCTGCCATTATTGCAGGCCGAAGCACAGCGCAGCGATACGTGGCAAGCGTGGTATGACGCGGGTCTCTGCGCGGCCGCTGCCGAACAGCCTGGTCTTGCCGTCGGCCATCTGCTCGCCGCGCATGTGCGCGCGCCGTGGCGTCCGGAACCGCGACAGGCGTTGCTCAGTCTGGGTGCATCGCCACCCGCTGGATGGCTGACGTGGTTGGGACCGTTGGCGTGGCCGGGCACCGGTTGGCTCGCGGTGATACTGGCCGGCTTGGCGGGATGCGCGACGACGTTGGCCGTGGATGGACGTCGCCGCGCCGCGTGGCTGACGGTCGCGATGGTCCTCGTCGTCGTCATGGCGCCAGGATTCATTGCCACCCTGCATGACCAAGCCCGGCCGTTAGCGGCGCTCCGCGGCGATGGCTACCTGCTCGACGCGACCGGCCGCAACGTGAAGGCGTTGCCGGCCGGCACGATCATCACGCTCAGCGCCGATGCACCGTGGCAGGAGCGCTGGTTGGTGACGCTGGCCGATGGTTCCCGCGGCTATGTGCCCGACGCTGACCTCATCCGTCCCTGAAGAGCCATACTGCACGTGTGGCGCAGCGGCCACGAAAACCACTGGTCTCCAATTCCCCAGAGCGGCTGCCGTGTGAAGCTTCCAGACGGCCTTATGGACGACCCCCAGTGGCATATCGACGGACCGTATCCGCCCCGCCGCGCCGCGGCGTGGCTGCGGCAGCAACTGACCCAACGTCTCCATTCGCTGAACCTACAGGTGGGTGCGCCGGTACCGTCTGAACGCGAATGGATGCGCCGTACCACCAAAGCCGGGCTTCACCGTCCGGCCGCGGCGCTACGCTGGGCCATGTGCCATTCGCTCCTGACACCCAGCCGACCATCGTGGTCAAGCCCGACATCCGGGTATCGCCGCACTGGCACGTGGTGCTGTTGAACGACGACGACCACAGCTACGAGTACGTGATCGAGATGCTGCAGTCGCTGTTCGGCCATAGTGTCGAAACCGCTTTTCAGATGGCGGTCGAGATCGATACCGCTGGCCGCGTCGTCGTTGATACAACCTCGAAGGAACGTGCGGAACTCAAGCAGGAGCAAATCCACGCCTTCGGCCCCGACTGGCGTATCCCGCGCTGTCAGGGTGCGATGAGCGCCGAGATTGAACCGGCCGACGGCTGATCCAGCGCCACGTCGCCGCGAAGTGCGCCGCCGGCGTGCCATGCACGAGATTGCCATCACAGGCCCCCAGCAGTCGCTCGAGCAAGACGCGCGCACGATCCGACTCGGTGCTGATCAGATCCTCAGTCTCGGCTACATCGCGTCCGAGATGATGCAGATGCAACGCGAAGCGGCCATCCTGCCACGCTCCCGCTATGCCACGTTGTCCATGGCGGAGAAAATCGTCACCCAACACCGTGCGCAGTTTCCACCCCGAACGGGTGACGATGGCCGGACCGAAAGGGCCGGCAAAAACGATCTGCTCATGGCCGGGATCTTCCACACCGAATAGATGTGGCAGCAGCGAACGGCCATCTCCGGCGTGTCGCTGGCGACCATAGAGCTCGGCAGTAATCGCCACCAGATCATACATCGCGACGAGGCGTTCACAGGTCGATCCGGCTTGGATACGCCCGGGCCAACGGGTCAGCAGCGGAATGCGCGTGCCGCCTTCCGAATTATCGCGTTTGCGTCCCGCCAAGCCGCCATTGCCATCGAAGGGATCGCCATGCGTGGCGATGCGGATCGGCGTATCGTGCGGATTGGTGGCCGACCGGTGAGCGTCATGCGCGACTGGGTGCGGCCCGACGTGTCATAATAATCCGGTTCATGGCCGTTATCCGAGGCGAACAGCAGCAAAGTCTGGTCGGCGATGCCCAACCGATCCAGCGTATCAAGGATCACGCCGACGGTGCGATCAAGGCGCGCCACCATGCCAGCATATTCGCGCTCGCGGCGAGTCAGACCCGAAATAGCCGCGATAGCTGGCGGAATATCGGTTTCAAACACCGGTCCATGTGGCAGTTGGCTGCGACGATAGAGCATGAACGGCGTGTCGCGATGGCGCTCCAGAAACGCCACCACGCGCTGATCAAAAAGATCCTGTGCATGCACGGCACGGCCATGGAGATCCAGCGGTTGCTCGCCGTCGGTCGACTCATCTCGGCGACGAACGCCACAATCGTCGTGGGTATTGCCGGCAATCGGCACCATTCGTCCGTCTTCGAACAGATAGGGCGGGAAGAATCCGTGGCAGAGCTGGTGATCATACTACCCATAGTGGTGATCCCAGCCATGCGTTTGCATATCCTGCGCCGTCACGGCGAAACCCCATTCGAGTTTACCGATCTCAGCGGTGACAACACCCGCCTCGCGGGCGACTTGGGCCCAGAAGCGCTCGCCGGGCTGAGGGCGCACGCCGGTGTGGTTGAGCGATTCCGCGATGGTATCGATGCCGGCTTGATCGCGGATACCCAGGTAGGTGCCGCCGCGCGTATAGGACCACCGTCCGCTGCGTGAAGTGCATACCTTCGCGCGCTAGGCGATCGATGTTCGGCGTCGGAACGAGCCGCTGCCCGTAACACCCGAGCATACCCCGACCGAGATCGTCAGCATATATCAGAATGAGATTGGGATGATCACGCGTTGCGGCCATGAACATCAGCAAACTGCGGGTGTGGCGGTGTTGAGGTGCGATTCGTTACGTCGGTGTGACCGTATGCGTGTCCTCTCCACCGTCACCCATGGTCGAGGAGATGCGTAACCAGCACCCAACCGCCGAGCAGAATCAGGATCAAGCCGCCCGTCATGCCGGCATAGCGTCCGAAGCAGCGGCCCAGCGTGGGTGCCATGCCCGCCGCCAACATTGCGAGCACCAACGTGATACCGGCAATGATCACCGCATCGAGCCACACGACCCGACCGAGTGCCGCCAAGCCAACGCCGGCAGCCGCCGCGTCGATCGACGTGGCCAACCCCAGCAAAAACACGGTACGGCCATCGGGCCAGCCGGCCCCGGTCTCAGCGCACCCCGTGCGCGCATCCCACGCCAGCTTGATGCCGATACCGGCAAGCAGAATGAAGGCGACCCAGTGATCATACTGCGCGATGACATCCACCGCGACCAACGCCACGCCAGCGCCAAGTAACGGCATTACGCCCTGAAAGACACCGAATACCGCACCCAAGCGCAGGGCCTGCCGTCAGTCAGGCGCGCCCGCGCTCAAGGAACGAGCCGCTGCGACCGCGCAAGCATCGGCGGCTAAGCCGATGCCCGTCACCAATGCCACGCCCAGACTCACGCGCGCACCGTAGCTCGCTTACGCCCCAGGCGAGCGGCAAGGCCCTTTCACTGCGTCTCTTGATGCGCAGCATTCCGATCATGTCATCGACCGCTTTGGAATTCACCTCTCACGCCGCACGCCTGAACTGGCTAACCAGTCAGGCAGCCTTGCCGCCAGGCTTTCGCGTCGGCAGCGCGCGCTTCGCCTTCACGCCGGTCGAGGTGCCCAAAGCGGCGCGCATGACGCTGACGCTGATCACCTGTGATCAGCCGACGGATCGCTTCGCGGCCTGCTTCACGCGCAACGCCTTTCCCGGAGCTCCGGTGCTCATTGGCCGCCAGCGCCTGAACGAGCCCGCTCTCAGCGCCATCTTGATCAATAACAAGATTTCCAACGTCTGCGCGCCGGAAGGCGTTGCCGTCGCCGAACGGTTGTGCGGCGAGATCGCCAGTCGCCTCAACATTGCCAGCACATCCGTCCTGCCGAGTTCCACCGGTGTGATCGGCTGGCAGCTACCGGTCGATGCCATGATCGCCCAACTCGACGCGACCGTCGCCAGCCTGCAAAGCGCGTCGATCCTGCCCGCAGCCGAAGGCATCGTCACCACCGACCTCTATCCGAAAATTCGCCGGGTCGATCTGCCCGGTGGAGCCAGCATCGTCGGCATCGCCAAAGGCGCCGGCATGATTGAGCCCAATATGGCAACTATGTTGGTTTATCTGCTCACCGATGCCGACCTGCCACGCGAACGTCTGCGCGCGCTGCTCAGTGCGGCCGTGAACACCACCTTCAACCGCATGTCAATCGACAGCGATACGTCGACCTCGGACACCGTGGCCTTACTGTCGTCAGCGCGCACCGCTTGTGCCGAGGACGCTTTCGCCGCCGGCCTGCGCCAAGTGTGCGCCGATCTCACCGAAGACATCGTGCGCAACGGCGAAGGTGTCCATCACGTCATCCGCTGCCACGTGCGCGGTGCACCGTCAGACGCCCTCGCGCACGGCATCGGCAAATCGATCGTCAACAGCCCGCTCTTTCAATGTGCGGTAGCCGGTAACGATCCCAATGTTGGTCGCCTCATCGCCGCGATTGGAAAATACACCGGCAGCGTCGCGCCAGAACTCGACCTCAACCAAACCGTGATCACCCTCGGCGGCATTCCTGTCTTCCGCGACGGCGTCTTCCATCTCGACCCCGCCACCGAAGTTCAGCTGGTCGCCCACCTCAAGGCGGCCGAGCTCTACGAAACCCGCGACCCCACGGCCAGCGGCGCCTACAAAACGCCGATCGATTACCCACCGCACGAACGCTGCGTCGAGGTCGACATCGATCTCGGCCTTGGCGTCCATGAGACCGTGGTTTTCGGGGCCGACCGCACGCACGAATACATCAGTGAAAACGCGGATTACCGGTCTTAAGTCATGCACGCATTCACTATCTCGACGCTGACCACCTGCGCACTGATCGTCCTCAGCACCCCTGCGGCCATCGCTGCTGAACCCGGCGATGCCCATCTGCTCTTTTTGCGCAACGAGCACGTGGAAGTCGGTATCCTGGTAGGCGGAGCTGGACGCGTCACCGTTCTGCGCCGGGTCGGTGGTGCCAATATGCTCAGAGTGCCGATTGAGAACTGGGTCGACATCCCGGCTCCCGATCCGATGGCTCCCTACCTAGATCTCGGCGGCCACATGCTCTGGGTCGGTCCGCAAAAAGAGTGGTGGAATCACCAGACCATTGCCCCCGCCAAACAGACTATAAAATGGCCGCCCGATCCGTGGGGCAACCAGGTGCCGTTCATCGTGGTCGAGTCCACGCCAACCTCGGCGAGGCTGACCGGACCGGCAAGTCCCATCACCGGCCTGTCGATGACGAAATCCTATCGCCTGGTCGATGCACTGGTCGAGGTCATCACCGAAGCTCGCAATGAACGCGACACGGCCATGTCCTGGGGCCTGTGGTCGAATCTGCAGCCGCGACCGGAAGCCGATGCATTTGCGCTGGTCCGACCCGACACGGTGGTGACCCAGGAGCCCGAAAAATATCCGCAGGATGCGCAACCTTTACCGAGTTCCATCCTCGATGGCGTCTTGTGCATGCCGTACTTAGATTCCGATCAGCGCGAAAAGCCCCGCACGCTTGGAAAATTCTTCATCCACGGAGCACGCCCGCTGCTTGCTGCTATAGATCAGGATACCTGCTTGGTCGTGCACACCGACCCCGTCCTCGCCGAGCAGGTCGCACCGGATCAGGCCGCTCTCGAGGTATATCGCAATCATGGTGGCAACAAATCGGGCCTGGAGCTCGAGCACCATGGCGTCTATGCCACTCTGGCCCCGGGCGAGACCACGCGCCTGCGCGAACGTTGGTCGGTGTTCGCCTATCCCGGTGGCAACGACCTGCCATCGCGCGCGCGCTTCATCGCCACGCTGGTGCCCTTGGCAGAACGCGACGCCGCTGCCTGCGGCACCGACTCGACGGAGTAGCGAAATCCCTCCGCAATATGCGGGCGCCTGGGATCAATCGCAGCACATTATGCGAACATCCCGCTCCTATCCGCAGCGAGGCTGGTCGAACGTGGAGCAAGAGTGGTCATCCCTTGGCCTTTTCAGGAGCTAGGACCGCGAGGGCCGCGCGGAGCCAGGCGATTTCGCCGCCAAGTGCACTCATCACCACATCCGGTTCGCGTTCATGCGCAAACGCGTGGAAGATATACGGCCCGGCGAAGGCGCGCTCGCGCAACTGCGCACACCAGTTCGACCAGCCAGCACAGCCTGAAGGGGCGTCAACCCAGCGGCACCGCCAACCGCCTTCCGGCGTGCGCTCCCACGCGGCGTCTTTGACACCCACTGCGGCGAGATGCGGCCCCAGCACCGCCAGCGACCGGCGCGCGTCACTGCGGCCTTCGTGGCATTGGTTTCCCGGATCAATTTTGACCCCGATCGCCTGCGGCGGCAGATCGCGCACGAAATGCCAGGCGGCATCGGTCGACGCGTGCCACGTTCCGTGATGGCACTGCACCACGACACGGATGCCAATCTTCTCGGCGTGGGCCGCGACCGCCGCGAGCTGCCGCTGTGCTTGGGCAAAACCCGCACCTGGATCATCGCCTTGCAGATAGCCGATGCGCGCCCAGCGCACGCCGTGTTCAGCCAGGATCGCCAACGGCGTGGGATCGGCGGCCAGTTCGGCCGGCTTTTGCGCGATAACCGCATAGTCGGCGCTCAATCCGGCTTCGGCACAAACGCGACGAAACACCGGCAGATCGCGGGCCAGGGTGGCAGGTTCGACCCAGTAGCCGCTGCGCACCGGAATAGCAACGCCGTCACAACCAATTCCGCGCAGCTCGCGGGCCAGCGTTTCGGCACTGCGGCCGACGAGAAATTTGGGAAAGCACCAGAACATGGGGGAGACTCCTCAGGCGGAATACAGGACGGAGCAATGGCGCTCACACCGTGGTCGTGACCATACCCTGCAGCGTTTCACTGGCGAGGAAGCCCCAGATACCAACCGCGCGAGCCACCATACATGCGGAGGTAGCCCCGATCGCCTCACGGGCCATTCGCCGCCAACGACATCTCGCCTGCCGGGTTATGCATCTTCCATTGGTTGCCAGCGCTCAGGCCCCCCTATCATACTGCGCTCTGGTGGCCGATCGGCCACCCGGTATCGGGCGCGCCGCACATCGCCCATCTGGGAACGCCGCGGTTTACCCGCTAACCAGCCCCGCGCCGGTCCCCATCCGCCCTTTAGGGCACAGGAGCTCTCCGTGAGCAAGCCGTTCAAAGTCGCATTCATCGGTGCCGGTGGCATCGCCGGCGCACATGCCAACAACTACAAGAAAATCGAAGGCGTCGAACTCATCGCCGCCGCCGACGTCCACGCTCCGGGCCTGGCCAAGTTCAAGGAGAACCAAGGCGTCCAGCGCGTCTACGCCGACTTCAAGGAAATGCTCGCCAAGGAAACCGACGTCGACGCCGTCAGCGTCTGCACGCCCAATGGCTTGCACGCCGTCAACACCATTGCGGCGCTGGAAGCCGGCAAGCATGTCATCGTCGAAAAGCCGATGGGCATGACCGCCGCCGAGTGCAACGCCATGATCGCCGCCGCCGACAAAGCCAAGAAAGTCCTGACCTGCGGCTTCCAGTGGCGCTTCGATCCCCGCACCCAGCTCATCCGCAAGCACGTCGAATCCGGTGCCTTCGGTAAAGTCCTGCACGTGCGCTGCCAAGCGCTGCGCCGCCGCGGCATTCCCAACTGGGGCGTGTTCGGCCGCAAGGACCTCCAGGGCGGCGGTCCGATGATCGACATCGGCGTGCACGTCATGGAAATGGCGCACTTCGCCATGGGCAGCCCGAAGCCGGTGTCGGCGACCGGCAACATCTGGACCTACATGGGCAACAAGCCGATGGAGGCCGTGTGCGGCTGGCCGAACTGGGATTACAAGACCTACACCGTCGAAGATCTCGCCGTCGGCATGATCCGTTTCGACAACGGCGCGACACTGTCGATCGAAGCCAGCTTCGCTGCCCACATCGAAAAAGACGTGTGGAACTTCACCATGATGGGCGAAAAGGGCGGCGCCAACTGGGAGAACGCCAACGTCTTCCACGACCAGAACGGCTACATGTTCAACTCGACGCCCGCGTTCACCCCCAAGGGCGACGTGTTCGAATTGA
>CAYQAQ010000102.1:0-1183 GCA_964415495.1 uncultured candidatus Brocadiaceae bacterium
CTCGGCGTGCTGCCCGCGCATGAAAAGTGGCTTCGATGCGACCGTGCGGTGCCAGCACCGTGGCGACATGATCTTCATCGCAGGCAAGGACGCGCGGCACATCTGGCGTCAGCAACACCCGCCAGGTTTTTGCACCGCGTTGATCGACGGTCACGGTGACGACTTCTGGCCGCCCCCGCGACCACGTGCGCTGGGCGGTGACGCCAACGACCAACTCGCGCCGACGAATGGTACCGAAGACAGCATCGGCACCCATCACCGCAACCACTGCCGCATCCAACGTCAGCAAGGCCCACAGCCACGACGCATCGACCAATAGCCCTACGGACAGCAGGGCCGGAAGGGCCAAGAGGGTCAGCAGGAGTGGGGTGGGGTACATTTATGGTTGGGTCCCGAAGACCGGATGTCCGGGAATCCGGATCTCTCGTGGGCGCAGCACCGCGTAGAGATATGCAATTCGCCGCATCCGAAGTCCCTCACACCTCATGCCGGAAGACTTCCGGACGCTCGAACTTCCGGCCTCCCGGACGAATGCACTCCCCGCGGCACCTCGACCGAACGGATCGCTTCCGTGAGAATGGAATCTGCTGTCTTGCCTTCAATCTCGGCCTCGGGATTGAGGATGACGCGATGACGCAAGGACGGCAGGGCGACGTCGATGACATCGTCGGGAATGACATAACCGCGGCCGTGGGCGAGCGCGACCGCGCGAGCACCCGTGAGCATGGCAATGCCGGCGCGCGGACTGCCGCCAAGGAAAAATCCTGGGTACCCGCGCGTCCGCTGGACCAGAGCCGCGATGTACGAGACGATCGCGGGCTCGACCACAACGCGGCCGGCGGCGGCCTGCAAGGCGATGACGCGCGCCGGATCGGCGACCGTCTGCACATCGCGCTCAAGAATGCGGTCAGGCGAATCACCGGCGAGAAACAACGCGTAGATGCGCTCTTCGTCGGCCCGCTCGGGATAGGTCATCGCGAGCTTGAACAGGAATCGATCCAACTGGGCTTCCGGCAGGGTGTAGGTGCCTTCGTTTTCAATCGGATTCTGCGTCGCCATGACCAAGAATGGCGGCGCGAGCGGATGGTGGCGACCATCGAGCGTGACCTGACGTTCTTGCATGACTTCCAACAGTGCCGAGTGGGTCTTGGCCGGCGCGCGATTGAATTCATCCGCGAGCAGG
>CAYQAQ010000102.1:1193-8433 GCA_964415495.1 uncultured candidatus Brocadiaceae bacterium
ATGAAAGACGAAGCGTCGCTCACCGAGATCGAAAACATGGCTGCCGGTGATGTCCGAGGGCATCAGGTCAGGCGTAAACTGAATACGATTGGTCTTGAGCCCCAAAATCCGGCCCATTGCTTTGACCAGCAGCGTCTTGCCCAAACCGGGCAGTGATTCGACCAGCACATGGCCACCGGCAGCGACTGCCGTCAGCAGACCATCGACGAGCGCATCTTGGCCGATGAACATTTTGCCGAGTTCATGGCGGATGGCGGCGATCAGCGCGCGGCTCTCGTCAATGGTCGCGGCATCGATAGGGGCTTCAGGCATGAGGCAGTCCTTGCTCGTGGTCAGTACTTGAGGGCTCAACGTAGAGGGCCTGGGCGGCAGCGAAAGCTTCGCTCACCGATGGTACCGCAGTCGATGCACCGGGAACGCTTGATGTGGATGCGGATGACCCCGCGCTGGGCGCGGGGCGTGACTGCCGGCGCATAACCTGCGTCAATGCCGCGATCACTTCACGGGTAGCACCCGCCCGGCGCAAGTGTTCTGCGAAAGCGTCGACGTGGCGGCGGAAGCGCTGCAGATCACCAGCAGGCGGAGCTTCCGTGCGCCCCAGCCACAGCGCTTTGACCGCGATGAAGGCGATGACCAGCACTAATAAATGGATAACGACATAATTGAAAGGTGGGCGGCCAAACAGCATGGCGAGAATATTCGGCGGCGGCGGATCATCGGCGGTGCCAACCACCAAACGCCGCACCCAGGCGGCTTTAATGGCGCTGCCCGTGCCGCCGGCGAATGCCTGCACATCGGCGAGCAAGGCCGCCAGCATGCGACGACTGGTGCGATCCACCTGCGCCGCATCCACCAGCGGCTGACCAGAACTGACCACGACCATGCGGCTGGATTCATAGGGAATAGCCAAGGCCCAGGCGCGGTCGTCTACCTCCATCAGCGATTGGCCCGCATCGGCGGTCAGGGTGTAGCGGAGATCCATGAAGGGCGGCGCCGCACTGTCGATCAAGCCGTGCACCCGCTCCGCCGTCACCACGGGGGTTGAGCGCAACTGCAGCGGGCCAGCAACTTGTTCGGCGACAAAGAACGGAAACTCCGCGTCGCCGTCGTACATCGCGTGTTCGTTCAGACGTTCGATCTGACGCCGGAGCGCCTCACGCTCACCTTCGGGAGCCTGAGCCATCACGGCACGCAGTTCTTCCGCCCAGCGCCGGCAGAGCCACGGCGTCATGGTGCCATCGCGCAGGATCAACACGACTTGGCGCTGCGGACGCTCAGCCAGCCATTGCTCTAACCATAACAGAGTCTCGGTATCCGGCAGTCCTTGATACAGCGCCACGTGAATCAGCAGGTCATAGGTATCGGTACGCTTGCCGAGGCGGGCGATCTCGCGCAGTGAGAAAGCCTCATCGCAGCGGGCATACAGGACGCGCACACCGTTGATGCTGCCCAAGGTACGGTCGCCGTACTCGGTTTGCAGATCCGTGCAGCCAGTGAACAGCACCAACAGGACCAAGCCCAGCAGACGACGCGTCATCGCCCCACCGATCCTGCGGCGCTCGCCGCTACGAGCAGCGCCCGATGACGCGTTTCCAAAGCCCGTACGGTCGGGCCATCGATCACGGCGCGACCGAAATACATGCGTTCAAAGGCGGCCACGGTGGCGGCAAAGGTCGCGGCTACCGCCGCATCCTCGGCCACCTCGGCGAGATAGCCGCGATTGGTCTTGCCGGTCATCAGCCGCAGGCGACCGGCGGCGTCGAGCGCCAGTAATTGCCACGCATACAACCAAATCATGGCGCGCCGCCAGTCGCCCGCAGCACACGCGGCTTGGAATCCCGTTTCGGGATCGCCCTCGATGTCGGCTGGATCCAGCGGCAGATCGGCGGTTCCCGCCTGCACCCGTGCCCGCAGTTTCTCGGCCGCCGTCGGCAAGGCGGGCGTGCGCAGCTTCCAGATCAAAGCCAGCAGCAGGGCCAAGGCGGCGATGATCAGCGCGTACATGGCAAAGGCGAACATCGATACTTCACCGAAGGCATCGCCATGATCACCGGTATTGCGCTCACGCGGCACCACCCGTTTCCAATCGTCGGTGTTCGCATCGTACCACGGCACGCGACCCAGTGCCTCACCAACGGGCTCAGCAGCACCGAGTCCGGCCGCGATCATGAGCACACCACAGATGAGGCCGCTCCGGGCAGCCAAGAGCACCCATTTGCTCATGCGCCACCCCCCGTGCCATCGACGCGCCGACCCGCGCGCCGGAGATCGAGTTCCACTTCCCAGCCTTCGCGACGCGTACGCAAGTCGATATAGGCCAGGAAACGCACCACCGCCAAATAGGCGATGAAGGGCCACGGCAGCAGCAGCGGCAACAGCGATTCCTGCGGTCGGAACCAGCTCCACCATTCATCGTATTCAATCAGGTTCCACACCAGCAGATTTGCGATTTCGGATACCGCCAAAGTCAGCATCACCACGCCGCCCATAATCAGCAAGCCCCCGACCATCAAATGCGTCACGGCTTCTAAGCGCCACGCCGCCATCAATTGATTGGCGCGCTTCCATGCGCTGCGCAGGGGCTGCCGCTCAAGCAGCATGACCTCGCCCCAATGCATCGGAAAAAACATGAGCAAAAACAATAGCAGCAGGCCCGGTAGCCCATCGCCAACCGCGGTAAACAACAGCACCGGCACCGCGATCAACAGCGCCCGCAGCGTCGCCATCAACACCAGCGGACCCGCCACCGCTCGACACGTCGCCAAGGCATGACGACGCGGGACCTGATGTGCGAACATCGCTTCGCCGAGATACGCCGTGATCGGTGCCGTCGCCAGCGGAGCTTGAAAGAGCAGCAGCACCACCAACCACGCCAGAGCGAGCCACTCCTGATCCGGCAGCACCTGCATGATCAGAATGTTCACCACCACCCACGGCGCGGCGCCGATCACCGCCAAAATGGTGAGATCACGCACGTGGCGACGGACCAACAGCAAGGCGAGATCGCACAGCTCACCCAAGGTGCGTTCGCGCACGGCCAAGGTCAGGTGATCGAGATTCATGCGGCCACACTCGCTGATGCGGGCTTTGCCTCTGCACCGACATCCAGGATGCGCCGACCCCGCCGACCCAGCACCACCATGTAGCCAACCAACAACACGATGCAGAACCACATCAAGGTGCGCTTCGCCCCCAAGTCCAAGGACGAGGGACTGACCCAGCCTTCAATCGGCGCGGCCAGCGCCACGAGACCGGCGGCGACGGCCAGCACCGGGCCGGCCTGACGTGACGAATGCACCAGACTGTCGGCAAGTGGCAGATCTTTGCGCACCACGATGCCCAGACCTAAGCGCAAACCAGCTGCCCCGGCCAAGGCGATGCCGGTCAGTTCGAAGGGACCGTGCGCCGAGACGAATTCAAAAAAGTGCGCCCGTTCCGGGCCGCTTTGTGCCGCCATCCAGCCGAAACAGCAGCCGAGATAAATACCGTTAAATGCCAGCCATACCAGACTGCCGACACCAAAAAATATACCGCTGGCGAAGCAGGCCAAGGCGATGCGCACATTGTTGAAGATATAGAAACCGCTCATGGCCGCGCCGCCGCTGGTGTCACGACCGCGCGGCGGGTCGTAAAAACTTTCCGCAAGCTGGGCCAAAGTCTCGTCGCCGCAGAAGGTCACCGCCAATGCGGGCTGCCACCACGACACTCCTGCAGCGAGGGCGAACAACCCGAAGAAAGCGATCAGCGCAATGCGCAGACAAGCGTCGCCATAGAGCCGACCGGGCGCCTCGACCAACAACAGATACATCAGACGTTGCCAGCCCGCCGTGACCCGGCGATAAAAACGCAAATGCGCCTGCGCCACCAGGCCGTGCAGGTATATCTGATTCGGCACGGGCAGGTGATAGGCCTCGGCGAGGGCCAGATCGCTGCAGGCGGCGCGATATAATCGATCCAGCTCCACGGCGCCTTGCGCACCTTGCGGTGCGCGTCGATCGCGCGCGAGCAAGGCTTCCAGCGCCAGCCAATCCGCACGTCGCCGCGCTAGCACCCGCGCCGCGAGGGCACCCGTGCGCACATCGGTCTGGGTTTCGCTCGGAAACAGCGCGAGGTAGGTCGCGACCAGGAGAGCATCCGGATCGATGTGGGCTGGCAAACGAAAGCGACGGCGCAGCGGCGCCGCCAAATGTTCCGCCATTTCCGCGCGACGGCGCGGATGGAATTGCCGACGGCGCGCGACATAGCTGGCGATGGCACGCGCCGTGGCACCATCGAGGGTGGCGGCCAAATCCGGTGGCAAGGTGGCCAGCAGCGTTTTCGCAGCCGGATCCTGCGGCGGTGCCTGCCGGGGTGGTAAGCGACGTTCAGCGTAGATCACCAGCGTGCCCGCCGCGAGATCGCCCAAGCGCTGAAAGCGACCGGTCGCCGCCAAGGCCGTGAGCCCCAAACCAAAGGTGGGCAAAAAACCGAGGTAAGGAAAGCCATCAGCCCAGCGCAGCAGGTTGCGGATCATGCAGGCCCCGAATCCCGCCGGCAGACCATCGACACCGATGACCTGAATGCCCAGGGCTCGCTTGCCTGGCGTCTGACCACGCCACAGCCACTCGCACAAACCACCGCTCAACCAGTCGAGCACGAAGATCAGCACTAAGATCATTCCGGTGCCGGCCGTGCCGCCGAGCATGACCACCGGAATGGCAAGGACGATGAAGAGGCCGATGCGAATCAGCAGATCGATGGCCCAGGCCGCCGCCCGCGCCAACGGCCCGGCCAAACGGTATTCAAAGGCGATATGTTCCGGCGTCGGGAAGGCCCGCAGCGTATCTAACAGGCGGGCTTCGGCGGGCACCGCAGCAGTGTGGCCGTGCCCCCCAGACGGGGCAAGAGCGGGTGCCGGACCACCACGGAACACGCGCGGATAGCGCTGGCGTCAACGCCCGCGTGAGCGCACCATGGCAGAGCGCTTGCGCGCGTCTCGCCCATGTCCAACAACCCCTACGCCCCACCGCTGAGCACCCGCCATTTGCCCACCCTGCACTGGCGTGAGAACTGCACGCCTGAGGATCTGGCGCTGGAGCGGGAGCGGCTCGTCACGCATTGCGCCGACGCGACCCTGGCTCAGGCGGATCGGATCCATGCCCTGCCCCGCCCGCGCGGGCTCGCCCTGACCCTGGCCAGTCTCGGCTCCACGGCGCTGATCGTCGCGACGGTTATCCTCGCCCTCGGCTTGATCTTGGAGCGTGACCGCACCCTGCTCTTAGCCTTGGCTGCGCTGTGCGCTGGCCTGGCAACACTGCTCATCATCACGGCGCGCGGACGCCACCTGGGGGATCGACTCCACGCCGAAGACGACCGTGAAGATCCGGTTCTCACCGTGCGCGCCTGGCTGGAAGCGTTAAGCCACGGCAACGGCGGCGAGGTGCTCTGCCGGCTGGCCCCCAGCGCCCGCCAACGGGTGATCGAAGCCCCCGACCTCAGTCCGCACCGCAGCCGCGCCGCCTATCCGCTGCACGACCCCGAGGCGATCGAGGCCTGGTGCAAGACCTTCGCCCGCAGCGACCCAGTACAGCCGCGTTGGATACTGGTGCGCAATGTCGAACTGGAACGTCAAGAGGGCGATCTTGCCGTGGTCCGCACCCGCGTCGAAGTGCGGTGGTGGGCGTTGTGGGGCGTGGTCGCGGTCGGCGGCATTTTTCTGCCGCTGCTGTTTTTTGCCCTGATTCCCGGCTTGATCCTCTATCTGGCCCTGATGCAGCGCCGCGTGGTCGTCGCCACCAAGCTAGTCTTGCGCGGCCCTGATAACCGCTGGTACGTGCTGCGACCGGAGTTGGCGCCGGAGGGGTAGGATCGAAGACGACTTGCGTGCTCCGATCGGTCTCCGATCCGTCTTCCCTTGCCCCCCTCCACCGCAGACGGATCCTCCAGCCCTCCATGAGCTTGCCCGCCGAAATCGCCAAACGTCGCACCTTTGCCATCATCAGTCACCCGGACGCGGGTAAGACCACGCTGACCGAAAAGCTCTTGCTGTATTCCGGTTTGCTGCGCACCGCCGGCATCGTCAAGAATCGCAAGGCTGGCGGCAAAAATGCGACCTCCGACTGGATGGGCATGGAGCAGGAGCGCGGTATTTCGATCACCTCCTCCGCGATGCAGTTTCGCTACGGCGAGGCCGTCATTAACGTCCTCGATACGCCCGGGCACCAGGATTTCAGCGAAGACACCTACCGCACGCTCACCGCTGCCGACTGCGCGATCATGGTCATCGACGCCGCCAAGGGCGTCGAAACCCAGACCCGCAAACTGTTCGAAGTCTGTCGCCTGCGCGGCATCCCGGTGCTGACCTTCGTGAATAAGTGCGACTTGCCCGGACGTGATCCGGTCGAGCTCATGGCCGAAGTCGAAGACGTACTCGGCATTCAGGCCAGTGCGCTCAATTATCCGACCGAAATCGGCCGCGGCTTCGATGGCGTCATCGATCGGCGCACCAACGACCTGCTGCACTTTACGCGCACGGCCACCGGCGGTGCCAAAGCCGCCGAGATGACGCGGCATCCCTTCGCATCGGACGCGGCCAAAGCCTTGTTGGGCGATCGCTATGACGACATCGCCGTCAACTTGGAATTGTTGGCGGAAGCCGGCAATCCCTTTGACCTCGATACTTTTCGTCGGGGTCGGGTGACGCCCGTGTTCTTCGGTTCAGCCTTCACCAATTTCGGCGTCGAACCCTTCTTCGATGCCTTCGTCGAATTGGCCCCGCCGCCGGGAGCACGCCTCGCGGACACCACCGAGGGCGAAGTCATCGTCGACCCCGTCGAGACGCCGTTCAGCGCCTACGTATTCAAGATCCAAGCCAACATGAATCCCAAACATCGCGACAGCTTAGCGTTCATCCGCGTGGTTTCCGGCCGCTTCGAACGCGATTTGGTGGTCAAACATCACCGACTCAGCAAAGACATCCGCCTCTCACGCCCGAACACGATGGTCGCCAATAGCCGCGAAACCGTCGATGAAGCCTATCCCGGTGACATCGTCGGTTTGCTCAATCCCGGCACGTTTGCCATTGGTGATACGCTCTCACTCAAAGGCGGTTTCAATCACAAGCCGCTGCCGCAATTCCAACCGGAATTATTCGCGCGCATTCAGCCCAAGGATTTGACCAAGCGCAAATCTTTCGACAAAGGCTTAGCGCAACTGACCGCCGAAGGCGCGGTCCAGCAGTTGCGGCCGTGGGACAATCCGC
>CAYQAQ010000103.1:0-8398 GCA_964415495.1 uncultured candidatus Brocadiaceae bacterium
GATCGCACGCGCAGCGATGCCCTGCGCCAAGCCGCCTGCGCGGCGGCGGGACGCCTGGGTGCTGAGCATCTGCTCGCGCGGCAACGCGTGCGGATAGCCCTCGAACGGCAGCTTACCGATGTCAGTGCGATGGTGCGGGCCAGTGCGGCCAAGGCGCTGGGCACGCTCGGTGATCCGGCGGCGCGGGGCGCTCTTAGCGATCAACGCGGTCGGGAGATCTATGGCCACATCCGCCGCGTTCAGCGCGAGGCTCTCGCCGCGCTCGATCGCGCCGCCGCTAGTGCCGACTCCCACGCTGCGCTGAGCACGCGCGTCGATGATCTCGACAAAGATACCGCTGACCTCAAACGGCGCCTAGAAGCCGTTGAGAAGCGCCTCGGCTGACGCGCTGACGCGCTGACGCGTCAGCCGGCTTCCGGTAGATCGTACAGCGCGATGATATACGGGCAGTTGGGATCGTAGCTAGTCAGCGGCTTGGGGTCACTGACTTCGCCCAGCGGTCGGCAGTTGCGCCCAGCAACGCCGGTGAGGCTGTCGCCGAGATCGACGCGGCACTCGGCCAGAAGACGATCCAGGTCGGCCGCGATGTCCGCATGCTGCGCGGCAACGTCGGTGGTTTCGCCCGGATCGGCGACCAGATCGTAGAGTCCGCGATGCGGGTCCTTGCCCTTGTGCGCGTGGCGCTTCCAGCGGCCGAGACGTACCGCCTCCAAGCGGTGTTGCATGAAATAGAAGAAGGGTCGTTCCGCGAGGGCACCACCGGCGAATAGGGCCGAGATGTCGCGACCATCGATGATGCGGTCTTGCGGCACGCTGGCACCAGCCAGAGCGCAAAAGGTCGGTAGCAAGTCGAGGCTGGAACACACGGCGTCGCTGGCTTGACTCGGAGCGATTCGCGCCGGCCAATGGACGATGCCTGGCAAGCGCATGCCGCCTTCCCAGGTTTCGCGCTTGGTGCCGCGCAGCGCACCGTTGCTGCCGCCTTCGCCATTGACGCGCGAGCCGTTGTCAGAAGTGAAGACGATCAGGGTGTTGTCGACGATACCCAGGCGCGCCAGTTCATGGCGCAACACGCCCACCGACCAATCGATGGCCGCCACTGCTGCGCCATAGCGGCCATTGCGTGAGGATGTCAAATGGCATTCGGCGACATAGTGCGGCAGATGGACGTGGAAATGGGCTAAATACAGGAAGAACGGTCCGGCTGCCTGATCGCGCACAAAGCGCACGGATTCCTCGACATAGCGTTCGGTGAGCGACGTCTGGTCGGGCTGGGCTTGAATGACCTCGTCATCGCGCAGCAAGGGCAGCGGCGGCCACGGCGAAATCCGCCCATCCGGACGTTGCTGCCGGCCCATGTCGTTGCTGTAGGGCAAACCGAAATAGCGGTCGAAGCCATGCGCCGTCGGCAGAAACGGCGGCTGATCACCGCAATGCCATTTACCCACGCAGGCGGTGGCATAGCCGGCGTTTTTGAGCAGCCGCGCCATGGTGATCTCGTTCGGGTTCAGCCCATACGGTTGGCCCGGAAACAGCACGCCGTGCTTGCCATAGCTGGTGAAACCGATGCGTGGTGGATAACACCCGGTCATCATCGCTCCACGTGACGGCGTGCAGATCGGTGAGGCCTGATAGAAGTCGGTGAGTTTCAGTCCCTCGGCGCACAGTCGATCCAGGTGTGGGGTGTCATTGACCGTTGAACCATAGCATCCGAGGTCGCCATAGCCGAGATCATCAGCATTAATGAGGATGATGTTGGGACGCGGCGCAGCGGTGGTCGACATAGTTCTGCAAGTATCGCGCCATGGCCAGTGCTGGGCAAGCTGCGACCGGCGGCCGGATTGATGCTACTGTTCCGGATCGTCGGGCAGCGGAGTGCAATAGCGATGGCGGATCGGCACCGGCGCGTGGGTGCCGCTATCGCCGACTTCACTCGGATCGGCTTGGCCGCGGATGAAACGTTGCACCCACGCATTGCCGTTGGCGCGAATCTCAGCCGGGGTCCCGATCGCGACGATCGCACCGCGATCGAGCAGGATGATGCGGTCGGCGATGCTGAAGGCACTGTGCAGGTCGTGGGTCACGACCAGCGAGGTGACGCCCAGCCGCGAGCGGAGCTTCAAAATGATCTGATCGATCACCGCCGTGGTGACAGGGTCCAAGCCCGACGTCGGTTCGTCAAAGCAAATGACTTTCGGATCGCCGATCAGCGTTCGTGCCAAGCCGACGCGCTTCTGCATGCCGCCGGATAACTCCGACGGGTATTTATCGATGGCCTGTTCCAGGCCGACCATGTGCAGAACCTTGATCACCTGGGCACGGATCTCGCTCTCGTCGACGCGATCCTGATAAAGCATGAAGCCGACATTTTCCTGAACCGATAAACTGTCGAACAGTGCTGCGCCTTGAAAGACATAACCCAATTCGCGGCGCGCGGTCAGCCGATCGCGTTCGCCGAGGTCATGCAGATTGCGACCGAGCACTTCCACGTGGCCGCTATCGGGATCGAGCAGAGCGATGATGGTCTTCAGCAGCACGCTCTTGCCCGTGCCGGAGCGCCCCAAAATGGCAACGATTTCGCCATGTTGGACCGCAAAAGAGACCCCATCGAGCACGGTCTGCCCATTGAATCCCTTGCGCAGGTCGGTGACGCGGATGGCGTACTCCGTCGTCATGTCGTGTTCTTCTTGTTGCCACGTCGCAGCACCAATTTCCGCAGCGATTCCTGATTATCATTGAGGTCAGGCCGCAGCAGAGTCAGTACCGGATGGCCCGCGGACAGTCGATGGGCGTCACTGTCGCCATCGTCGGCGGCGGCGACCCAATCGCCATGCAACCGCCACGCAAGCTGATCGCGCTCCGCGCGTACCGGGCGATACGATTCACGAAAACCGCTGTGGCCATGGCTGACTACCAACAACGGTCGCCAACGCTCGCGATCACCGGCGGGGATATTGAGATTCACCGTGCGCCCACGGAATTCGCTGCGGCCGAGCAACCACGAGGCGACCTCGGCCGCAAGATCCGCGGCGGCTTCAAAGCCGCCGCTGCCGTGATCGCGATTCACTGCCAATGACGTGAATCCCTCAACTGCCGCTTCCAGCGCCGCGCCAACGGTGCCGCTATAGAACAGGCTGCGCCCGCAGTTGGCGCCGTCATTGATGCCGCTGACCACCAGCTGGGTCTTCTCCGGCATGATTGTCGTTAACGCGAGTTTGACGCAGTCAGTCGGCGTGCCATCAACGACAAAGGCAAAGAAATCGCCATCCAACCGCGTGGTCACCGTTAATGCACGATCCAAGGTGATCGCATGCGATTGTCCGGAACGCTGTTGGCTCGGCACCACGGTCACCACCGGTTTGCTCAATCGCGTGCGCAGCGCTCGGTGCAAGGCCCGCAGACCCGGATGATCGACGCCGTCGTCGTTGACGAGGAGGATCATAATCCATTGCCCCGTTCCGGACTGGGGCAAGGAGCATTCACTCCGCCACCCCATACGCTTCCACCTTGCGATACAGTGTCTTAACGCCGATGTGCAGCAGGCGCGCCGCTTTGGTTTTGTTGCCATCGCAATGCGCGAGGGTGGCGAGGATCAGACGGCGTTCGATTTCATCCATTGGCAAGCCGACCAGGCTGCGGATGGCTTGGTCACTATCCGGCATGGTGCCGGGGCTGGCAGTGGTGGCGAGCGCCGGTTGCGCCGCACTGTTGCTTTGGGCGCGCGGGGCTGGGCGTTCTTCCTGCACCGGACGGCCGAGGTCCATGGCCTCAATGCCGATCTGCCGTCCGGGGGTAAGGACGTACAGTTTTTCCAGCGTGTTTTCCAGCTCGCGCACATTGCCGGGCCAGTCCATGCGTCGCAGAGCGCCGAGCACGGCCTCGGACAGTTCTTTGTTCTGATGGTGGCGACGATTGAGCCGGTCGAGGAAAGACGTGGCCAACAGCGGGATGTCCTCGCGCCGTTCGCGCAGCGGCGGCATGGTGACCGAGACCACATTGAGACGGAAATACAGATCCATGCGGAAGCGGTTGGCGAGCACTTCCTGCTTGAGGTTGCGATTGGTCGCGCAGATCAGCCGGACATCCGTAGCGATTGGTGTATTGCCGCCAACACGGGTGATGCTGCCGTCTTGCAAGACGCGCAGGAGTTTCACTTGGCTGTCCATCGGCATTTCGCCGATTTCATCGAGAAACAGCGAGCCGGTATCGGCAGCTTCGAACTTGCCTTTCTTTTGGCCGACCGCGCCGGTGAAGGCGCCGCGTTCATGGCCGAAGAGTTCGCTTTCCAGCAGATCGTGCGGAATCGCCGCCGTATTGATTTTGAGGTATGGCCGGCCGGCGCGCGGGCTCAAGGCGTGCATGGCGTCGGCGACCAGCTCCTTGCCGGTGCCACTTTCGCCTTCGATGAGCACGTTGGCGTCGCTGGGCGCGGCTTGGCGAATAACGGCTTTGAGCTGCTTGATCGCAGGACTGACGCCGACGATGCGTTCCAGAGCTTCGTCGTAGCCGAGCTCGCGGCGCAGTTGACGGTTTTCGTTGTGGGCGGTCGCCAGGCGCGCGGCGCTTTCGACGGTGGCTTTCAAGCGCGCCAAATCGACCGGCTTGGGCAGATAATTGAAGGCACCCTGCTTGATCGCAGCGACGGCGGTTTCTTCGCTGCCGTGGCCGGTGACCAGAATCCACGGCACCTTGCCGAATTTCTCGTGCGCTAATTCCATGGTCGCCAAACCATCAAGGTTGGGCAGGCGCAGATCGCAAAGCACGGCATCGACCGCCGCGGCACCCATCTTGGCCAGGCCTTCTTCCCCAGAGCCGGCGGTGATGACGGTGTGGCCCTCGCTTTCGAGCACGTCGGCGAAAGTCTCGCGATTGGTCGGATTGTCGTCGATGACGAGGATATTGGCCATGTCAGGTCGGGTTCTGCCGGCGTCGCCGGCTGGTGGTACGGCGTTTGGTCACGCGTTCGGTGCCATCGCGCACGGTGGCTTCAGCCAGCGGGATTGGTAACGCGGTGCGTGTCAATGGTGGGCCGAGCGTTGTGGGAAATTCAAAGGTAAAGCTGACACCTTGATCCGGATCGGAACTCACCGAGACCGTGCCGTGATGAAGTTCAACCAGGCGGCGGACGATGGCCAAGCCCAGCCCGGTGCCGGTTTCTTTGGTACTGCGGAAGGGTTCGAATAAATGGGCGGCGACCATCTCGCTGAGCGGGGGACCATTGTTGGCGATGACGATGCGCATCTGGCCCGGAGCATGGCGGGTGATCACGAAGAGGCGGCGGTCGCTGGCTCGATCCAGCAAAGCTTCGCGAGCGTTGGTCAGCACATTGACGAAAATGGCGCGCAGATGCTGGCGATCAGCAGCAAGCAGACAGAGGTCACCATCCAAACGCTGATGCATGGCGACCTGTGCGCTGGTCAGTAACTCGCGTTGTTCGTCGAGGAGCTCGGCGAGCAAGGTGTTGACGTTGACCGCTTCTGGATCGATGCGTCCAGGGCGGGCAAAGGCGAGAAAACTCTGCACGATGTCCTGCACACTGCGTGCACTATCGATGATGCGTTGCACGCGTTTGTGCGACCGTTCACTGAGCTCAGCGCGGAAGGGCTCGCTGTCGCGCAGCAGCTCGGCGTTCATCAAGACCACCGAGAGCGGATTCTTGAGTTCATGCACCAGGCTGCTGGCGATGCGGCCGAGCTCCGCCAAGCGATCGGGGTCATCTTCGGGCAGGGCAAAGGACTGGGCCATGGCATCAGCGGCGCAGCACGGTACCGGTGTCGCCGTGTTCGGCCTTCCAATCCTTTTCCATGTCGCGCAGGCGGCGACGGATCAGGGTCAGTTGGGCGGGCGTCAGGTGGTCGACAAACACTTTGCCATCGAGGTGGTCGAGCTCGTGTTGCGTCACGACCCCTAAGAAGTCGCCCGCTTCGATGTCGAAAGTCTGGCGCTGCTCGGTCCCGCTCAGGTCCTGCCACACCAGGTCGAAGCGGTTCGGCCGGGTGACTTTGGCATAGATGCCGGGAAAGCTCAGGCAGCCTTCCTCGTAGGTTTCTTCGCCGCTGGCGTTTTCGATGCGGGGATTGATGAAGACCCGCCGATCGTGCAGGCCATCGCCTTCACGCTGGGCATGGTCGGTGACGAACAGGCGGATGCTGACGCCGACCTGGGGCGCGGCGAGGCCGATGCCCTTGGCGTCGTACATGCAGGCGAACATGCGCTCGGCGAAGCGGGTCAGATCGGCATCGAAGACGGTCACCGGCGCGGCACGGCGGCGCAGCACGGGGGCCGGATAGGTCAGGACCTGCAGAGATGTCGGGTATGTCATTGATGCACGCGGCGTACAGAAGGCGGTGTCCGGTCTTGGCAAGTCGGGTCTGAAGCTATAGTTATCAGCCAACCACGCAACCGAGCGATGGTCTTTCTGACCCGGAAACGCCCCGTAAAGGGACAAAACGAACATGGTTGATCTCAGCAAGCATTTGACTCGCGCCCGCCAGGCGATCGACAAGCGCTCCTACGACTTGGCTTTGGAGATCATGGGCGAATGCCAAGAGCTCGATCCGCGCAATCTCGACGTCTATCGCGTCATGATCGATGCCGCCAAGCGTAAATGGAAGGAAAAGGGCGGTAAAGCCGGCCTTTTCGGCACGCTCAAGATGCCGTCGATGAGTTCCGATCTACAAAAGCAACTCTCGAATGCCCTGAAAATCACGGCCAAAGTGCCCGATATGAAGAACTTCGCGGCCGCCGGCGATGCCGCCTACAGGTTGGTCCAAGGCGGGCAGAAGGCGATGGTCGACGTGGCTATCCTGCTCTATGAAGAAGCGCGGGCCACCGGCTTGTTCAACGAATCGACCTTGTTCAACGCGGCGAATCTCTACTTCGACCGTTTCCGCGATACCAAGGATGCGGAATCGCTGAACGCAGCGCTGCGCACCATCGGCGAACTCGAACGCGCCAAACCTGATCACCCGACCGCGTCGAAACTGGCGCGCGATTGGGAAGCCGCACGCTCGATGATCGTGCGCGTCGAAAAGCAGGGTGGCGGCAAAGACGACTTCCGCAGCCAGGTCAACAGCACCGACGCCGCGCGCAAACAGGAAGTCATCAATCGCATGATCCGCACCTGGGAAGACGCACAGGAGGTGCTCGCCTTCATCGATTCCGATCTCAAAGAGACGCCCTCTGATAAGCATCTGTGGGTCAAAAAAGGTGACATTCATCGGCGTTTCCAGCAGTTTACGGAAGCTCAGGCGGCCTACGCCAAGGCCCAAGAGGTCGATCAACACGACTTCACCATCACCATGCGCCTGGGCGATGTGCGGATGGAAGAAGCCAAGCTCGCGGTGGCCAAAGCCGAGCAGGGCGGTGGCGATGCCGCCGCCGCCAAGCAGCAGTTTCTGCAGGTGCAGATCGAAGAATACCGCACCCGTGTCGGTCGTCAGCCCACCGAAATGGACCACCGCTATCAACTCGGCAAATGTTTGATGACCGCGGGGGAAATCGAAGCCGCAGCCGGCGAGTTCCAGAAGACGGTGCACGATCCGCGCCATAAAAAGGAAAGTCTGCGCTATCTCGGCTTCTGCTTCCAGAAGAAGGGCCTGATCGATCTGGCGGTGCAGCAGTACGACCAGTTCCTGCAGATCGTCGAGGACAAGACCGGCGACCAGTTCAAAGAAGTGCTCTACCTGCGCGCTCGCACCTTTGAGACCGCTGGCCGTAAAGAAAAGGCCATCGCTGACCTGACTTCCTTGGTGCAGATGGACTTGGGCTACAAGGACGCAGCGACGCGATTGGCGGCGTTGCAGGGGTGAGCGGCGAGTGGCGAGCGGCGAGGGAGGGCGGCGTATGCGTGGATCGCTGACGGCGAATGGTCGCCTAACGGAATAAAACCGTTGGGTGTCAGTGGCCTCAAAGGCGTCCTCGCTGCTCGCTGCTCGCCACTCGCCACTCATCTCCTTGCATTTCGAAAACCACCGCTAGCTTAGCCGACCCTTCCAGGAAGCCCGACTCATGCCTCACAATCTCAGCGCTGCCAAGCGTCTTCGTCAGAACGAGAAGCGCCGCTTGCGCAACAAGGATCGTCTCAGTGAGCTGAAGACGATGAAGAAGAAGGTTCTGCGTGCCCTGCACGATCAGAAGCCTGAAGAAGCCGAGACCTTGTTCCGCGATTTCACCAAGCGCCTCGATCAGGCGGCTGGTCAACGGACCATCCACCCGAACGCTGCGAACCGTCTGAAGTCGCGCGTCGCGCTGAAGATCAATGCTCCGGTGGCCTCGGTGGCCTCGGTGGCCGCCGGTGCCAAAAGTGCCGGTGCCAAGAGTGCCGGTGCCAAGAGTGCTGGCGCCAAGAGTGCTGGCGCCAAGAGTGCTGGCGCCAAGAGTGCTGGCGCCAATGCTT
>CAYQAQ010000104.1:0-8329 GCA_964415495.1 uncultured candidatus Brocadiaceae bacterium
GGGCTTGCGCCGGAGGCAGGTCGGTGACCATGCCTCGCCATGACGGATCTCGTTGACCAGGTACGCGCCGCTCTCGCCACCGTGCAAGACCCCGATCTGCATAAAGATCTGGTGACGCTCAACATGATCCGCGATCTGACGGTCAGCGGCGGCACAGCCACCTTCCGCTTGGTGCTGACTACCGGCGCCTGTCCGGTGAAGAAAGAGCTGGAGGACCGCTGTCGCAGCGCCGCCACCAGCGTGGCCGGGGTGTCGCACGCCGACATCAAGGTCGAAGCCGAAGTACCCAAGGGCCTCGGTAACAACGAACTGATTCCAGGTGTGCGCCACGTCGTCGGCGTCGGCTCCGGCAAGGGCGGCGTCGGCAAGAGCACGGTCGCCGCCAATCTCGCCTGCGCCCTCGCCGCCACCGGTGCGCGCGTTGGCTTGCTCGACGCCGATATCTACGGTCCATCGGTTCCGACCATGATGGGCGTGTGCAAAGAACCCTTCGTCACCAACAAGAAGATGATCCCGCTCGAGGCCCATGGCATCAAGCTGATCTCGATGGGCTTTTTGGTGCCGCCCGAACAAGCGGTGATCTGGCGCGGGCCGATGGTGGTCAGCGCACTGCGTCAATTCCTGGGCGACGTGCTGTGGGGCGAATTGGACTATCTCATCATCGACCTCCCGCCCGGCACCGGCGACGTGCAGATCTCACTGGCGCAGAACGCGCGCTTAGCGGGCGCGGTGGTGGTGACGACGCCGCAGACTGTTGCCTTGGATGATGCGCGCCGTTCGGTGGCGATGTTTCAGAAAACCAATGTGCCGGTGCTCGGCATCGTCGAGAATATGTCGCAATTCGTGTGTCCGGTCTGCGGCCATATCGAAGACATCTTCGATGCCGGCGGCGGCGAGCGCTATGCGCGCGAACTCGGCCTGCCTTTCCTGGGCGCCATTCCGCTTGAACCCGGCATTCGCCGCGCCGGTGACACCGGTACGCCAGCGGTATTGGCGGCTCCGAACAGCACCAGCGCAGCCGCATTCCGCACCTTGGCTGGCCGCGTCGCTGCTGAACTCAGCAAGGCTGCCTTGACCTGAAATCGATTACTGAGCCGGGAGAACCGCGGCGGTATCACCCACGCGGATTTCGCGGTCATCACCGGTCCACGTCGTGGGGATCAGCAACGCGATGGTGAGATCATCGCGAATCTGACTCGCGCGGGCCAAAACTATGGTCGCGCCGCCGCGGGTGATCGCCAAGCGCTGGCCTTCGCGGACGCCGTGCAGGGCACCGATGGACACCGCCACCAAGGCCGGATTGCCGTCGGTACCGGCTTCGATCGCGAGCACTTCGCCGCTGGGTTGCACCGGCGGCACTTCCACGGTGGTCGGAGCTGAACCATCGAGCACGGACATCACCTGATCCGCAGCGACTGCGGGTGACCGCGGAACCGGAGCGAGCGGCTCCGCACGCGCCATCGGGATGGGTCGTCCCGCTACGTCGCCAGACGTCGGCAACGACGCATGGATCGCCAAGACCTCGCGTGCCTCTGCCAGCGTGATCCGGCCCTGCGCGACGCCGTCAGCAAGATGCCGCAAGGCCGAGGCCAGCGCGGCATCGTTGCTCGCCACGGTCTCAGCCCGCGCGCGAATCAAGTGTGCGGCGATATCGGTGGCAGTGGGCTCGGCAGCTGCGAGCGACACGGTGAGCAGACTGGCAAGAACAAGGCAGCGCATGGCTGCCATCCTCAACCAACCAACTCGCGTACAATGGCCGCGAGGTCGCGGGTGGGCTGCCAGCCCGTGAGTTGGCGCAACTTGGTCGTATCGGGCACGCGCCGACGCATGTCTTCGAAGCCGCCTTGCTGGTAGGCCTCGGCATAGGATCGGTAGCGCACCGGTGGCGTGCCACCGACGACCGCACGCACGCGCTCCGCGAGGTCGGCGATGCTGACCTCTTCGTCGGTGCCGATGTTCACCACTTGCCCGACCGCAGCTGGGCAATCCATCAGCGCCAAGACCGCCGATACCGCATCCGCGACATGGAGAAAACAGCGCGCCTGCGTGCCATCGCCGTAAACCTCGATCGCCGTGCCGGCTTTGGCAGCGGCAACAAAACGCGGCAGCACCATACCATAGGCGGCACTCTGCCGCGGCCCGGTGACATTAAAAAAACGGCCAATGACGACCGGCAGACCCCGCTCGGCGTGATAGGCGAGGGCAAGATATTCATCCATCGCCTTGGCGCAGGCATAGCTCCAGCGATGCAGACTGGTGGCACCTAAAACGCTGTCATCGGTTTCGCGAAACGGCAGGCGGTCGAGCTTGCCGTAGACTTCGCTGGAGCTGGCGATGAACACCGGCAGGCGGCCGTGCGCCCATGCGGCGCGCAACACGACTTCGGTGCCGCGGATATTGGTGGTGATCGACGCCACCTTGCGCTCCAGGATGCGCGTCACGCCCACCGCTGCGGCTAGGTGGATGACGCGTTCGCAGCCGACAATGGATTCATCGACCGCCACCTCATCACAGGCCGAGCCAACGATGCGCTGCAGCTGCGGATGCTCGGCGACCCCAGCCAAGTTGGCGAGGCGACCGGTCGACACATCATCGAGCACCGTCACCGCATCGCCGCGCGCGAGCAGAGCTTCTACGACGTGTGAGCCGACAAAGCCACTCCCGCCGGTCACGAGATAGCGCATGCGCTATTTCTTCTTGGGTGCAGCAGGCTTGGCCGTCTCGGTTTTCGTGGCGCCGGCATTGGTTGCCGCACTCTTTTCAACCGGAGCATCCGGGTCGGGTCCCAGCGCGTCGAGCTGGAGGCGCGCCGCACTCCGCGCGGCCAGACCACTGCTGCTGTTGGCGGCAGCATTCAACAGCAAACGCGCGGTGCGCTCTTGCATGCGCATGTCATCCGTGAGCGGAGTGGTGGCGTCTGCTTTTGCTGCCACCACGTCGGCGGCCAACAGTTTGCCGGCAAGGTACTGCACTTCGCATTTCTGATCGACCGTGCCGTAGGGCAGCGCATCGATGCGCAGTAATTCGACCAAGGCGCTGGAAGTGTCGCCTTCATCGAGCAGAGCCTTGGCGAAACCCAACTGCAACGGCACGCGCGTCGCCGCATCGAGTTCGCGGAAGGCGAGCAGACGCTCGTATTCGCCGCGTGATTCGCGCAATTGTCCCAATTGGCGCAAGGCGTCGGCGAAAAAGTTGCCGAACTGCAAAGCAACGTCGATGTCTTCGCGCGGGAAGACCGCCGCTCGACCTTCACGCTTGAGATCCTCGGCCTGACCACTGTTAAAAGCCAAGGTGGCTTTAATCGCCCGGGCGCGCGCCTCCGCGCTCTTATTGCGATCTCGCGTCGCGATCGCGTCAAGCTCCCCGACGATCCGCTGGGCCTCGGCGTCGTTTTTCAGGCGCGCATAGGCAAATCCCAGACGATATTGGGCGTCGATCGCCAACCGGTGCGCCGGTTCCGCGGCAGCGGCGCGGCCGAAGGCCTCCGCAGCTTTGGTGTAATCGCCGAGCAATTCCCAGCAGACACCTTCGTTGTACGCACCGTAGACCTTCATCCATTCGCGCTCACCGGTGGTGGCCATGGCGTTGAACATATCGGCTGCAATGGCAAGGCGACCTTGATCGCGTGCCTGCACCGCTTGCGGCCAATAGCCTTCGCTCATTTCACGATAGGCCCATGAAGCAACGTCGCTCAGGCGCAACTCACGCGGCTGCGAATTGACCGTGGCTCGGGTGACGAGAACACCGGCTCGTTCACTATCGATGATGATCAGCTGGCGTTGATTGTTGGCACGCAGGATGATTGTGTCCCGGAGATCGGCGGCCGCCAAGGCGACACAGCCGAACATCAGGATGCAGAGGGCGCGAGGCAAGAGCATGGTGGGCTTTCCGAACAGCATCACAGGGTGTTGACGTAGGTGCGATACTCGGCCACGTCTGCCTTCATCGCGTCATCTTTGTCGAACTCGGCAATAATGCGCTGGCAGAGACGGCGGGCAGCAGCGCGCTCCGTGCGCGCCAGACCGCCAGCGATGAGGGCGTGATCGAAGGCTTGGATCAGAGACGCTTTGTCGCCAACCCGCGTCAGGCTTTCGGCCAAGAGGCGGTGGGCGCGCGCCTGCTCGGCCCGGGCAATGGGCGCGAAGGCGAGCGCATCGTAAATCGCGCGCATACCCGCTTCGTCGCCGGCTTTTTCCAGATCACCTGCGAGCAGGAAACCGACCTCCGCAAACGTCGGCTGACCGTCCACCACCTCGGTACGAGCCGTCAGCTGGGCACCCCAGACCAGCCGCAGCTGTTCCACGGCTTCCTTGGCCTTGCCTTGACCACGCAAGATTTCGGCCCGCAGCACCGACGCTTGCAAGGGTGCGAGCTTCGCCAATTCGACCGCGGCGGCTTCAGCGCCCGCGAGGTTCTGCTGGCTGACGAGAATACGCGCCTTCATCTGCAAGGCGTTGGGTAACTGGACGCTGCGGGGGCCTTTGCTCTGTAATTCGGCCAAGGCCTTGAGGGCTTCATCCGGCTTCTGAGTCTCGAGGAAGGACCGCGCTGCTTCGATGTAGGCCAATTCGCGCACGCGCATGTGCAAGCTCGCGGCCGCCGACTGCAGGAAGCGCGTGGCCGCGCGCTCGTGGTTGCCGGAATTGCGGTCGCCCATGGCGCGGTTGTAATCGAGATCGGTGATAGGGCCGTACTCGATGCGGCGCACGCGCGTACGCGGCATGCTGGTGTTGGCGGTCGCCGCACCCTCGCCCAGGACGTATAAGACCTCGTCGAGGGTTTCGCTGAGCACCCGTGCTTCGAGCTGGGCCCCATTATCGGCGCGCGTGATCGTGCCCGGTTCCGGTTGATCGGCCGCAACGAGCAAGACAGCCGAGCTCATCAGGATCAGGATCGCGAGCAGTCTCATGGCGTGCCTCCCACAGCGGCGGCCGCAGCAGCCGTGCGTTTAATATGTATGACCTCTTCACCTTCCGCATCGACCTCGATGACCGCCTCGACCGCTGGCACCTCAGTATCGACGAAGATACGCATGGTCTTGGCCCCGGCGCTGACTTCCTCGATGCGGAAGGGCCGTACGATTTTGACCTCGTCGAAGAGATCAAGGAAACGTTCCGCGATCGCCAAGGCCAGCGGATGGCGCGGACGCGAAATGCCGGCGTCATCACCTGGATTCGGTGGTGCGATGAGATCGTGGCGCGGTGTGCTGCGATTGCGGATGCTGAATTCCAACGAGCGCTTGATCGCATCCATTTCGCTGAGACCGAGGTATTTCGACAGCTCGAAGACCTGCAGATAGCTCATCCAATAGCTGTCTCGATCTTGCGGCCGGCGCTCGAAGAAGCGCAGGTTGCGCCCAGCAACTTCGCGCGCTTGGGAGATGACCTCAGCCGACAGCTGTTCGCCGGCAGCCAAAGCCTGCAGCACGCCTTCCACGTAGCCTTCAGCGAACTGCGGATTGAGCGGATCGTAGTCCTGGTACAGGGCGCGATACAACGCCACCGCTTTGCCGGCCTGATTGGTCTCGCGGAAATACTGCGCGAGATTGCTGTCGATGGTGATGGTGAAGGCCAAGTTGGAGGCCATCTGGCGCAGCCGCGTCGCAGCTTCCAGCATGCTGGCACGAGTTTCAGCGTCGAAGAAACCTTTGCTTTCGATCAACTTGCGCAGGGCGTCGATGCGAATCACCGCCGTGTGGTAGTCGCGCTTTTGACCGCGCGACCGCACTTCATCCGCACCAAGCTGGATCAAATCCTTCAGATAGCCGGGCGGATCATAAAGGAGATCGGCGATCTCGGCCCACGCTTCACGGGTTTCCTGACGAGCGGTAAACGTCGGGGCAAAGGTGTTCAACACCGCCTGCGGATCAGCGCGATACGACTTGACCAGATCGTCATTGTCGAGCGACCTTTTGTAGAACTCAAACAGCCGCACCGCACGGCCCTTTTCATTGATGTCCCACAGTGTTTGCGCCACCGCCACAATCAGCGTCGGTCGCGAACTGTCATCGACGAAGGGCTCGATGAAATCCGCGAAGGCCATGCGCGCGCCTTCGGACACTGCGCGAATACCCGGCTGATCCGCGATCTGGTCCGCCTGCGCATTGACCACTTGGGCCATCTGCGCCAAGCGATGGCTGCTGTTGCGCATCGGCGTCAGATCATCAGAGAAATAGCGGTCCTTCTGACGCTTCCACACCCGCAGCACCGGCTCATAGCGCTGCCACGCTGCAATCAGGACGGGGGCATCGAGGGTCTTCGGTCGATCCGTGCTGCTGTCGACCACGCCCGAGGTTTTCAAGTGCGCTTCATGCACCGCCTGGGCGAGAAACCGCAGCATGCGCTCGGCGAGGTCGGCGTCGACGCGCCCACCGGCCCAGAAATCCGGGCCAAGATCGGTGAAGACGCCGTCATAATCGCCCGCCTTCAGCTTCGATTGGATGCGCGCGCTGGTTACGGCGATGCGCAGCGGCTTGATCTGGGCTTGGGTTTCCGGGTCGTCCGGTCGCTTGCTCAGCCACACGTCGAGCTTGCCGACATTGTCGTCGAGCTCTCGCTGCGCCGCGGCGAGTTTGGCCTGAGCTGCGGCTCCGGTGGCGGTGGACCATTGGGCCACCAAAGCCTGCTGAGCACGCACGATCAAGCTCGCCGAGCGCACGAAGTGCTGCGGATGCTTGCGGGCAAAATCGCGCGCGCCTTCGATGGCCTGTTCGTAATTGCCATCGTTGAAGGCGGTGGCGACCAGCATCCAGATCAGGTTCTCACCCACCGCTTCTGGATCGACTTTTTGCGCCAATTCGATGGCCGAATCGAACAGCCGCTTCGTGGCCGCCGAACGTCCGAGCGAATTCACCCGCGAGCTGTACGTCATGGTCGCACTCAGTAGGCGCTGCAGCTTCTGGCCGTCCTGAGTCCACGCGCCTTTGCTGTCTTTCCATGGGTTCTGCCGGCCGTCGATGCGCTGCGCTGCCAGACGCAAGCCTTCGAATGCGGCCACCGCAGCATGGTACGGCATTTCGAGCTTATCGAGGGCGAATGCGTAAGTCCGATACACATCCGGACCCTGGGCCACGAATTGGTTTTCGAACGCGGGCGAACTCAGCCCCAACACACCGCCGCGCAAGCCCAGGGCGGCGCGTATATAATAGGTCCGCGCCTGCTGCGGTGCGGCCACGGTGGCTTCCGAAATCAGCGAACGGCCCACCGTCAACGCGATGCTGGGATCCGTTGGCAGAGATTCTTGACCCCAATCGGTGACCACACTGTCGTCACTCGACATCCACCGCCGGGCTTGGGATGCGAGCGGATTCTGGCTGCCTTGCACCTGGGCCCACAGGGTGGTGGCACTGGTGCCATCGCCCTTGGCGGCATGAATGCGCCCTGCCGTGATGTAGATCTGACCGATGGCGACGGCACGTTCGGCATCAGCGGCGAAATCGAGCTGGAAGCCACGTTCACTCTGATTGCGGCGGACGAAGTCATTGAACAGCGCAATGCCGCGATCATAGGCCGCCGGCGTGCCCATTTCCAACCGCCAGCGCAACATGTTGGCCCACGCATTGGCCTGCACCGTGCGCACCGCATCGCGGACGGCGAGCGACGCCGTTTCCAATGGCCGGTCGATCACCCGGAAAAAAGCCGATTCAGCGTCGCTTTCGGTCGCGCCTTTGACTTTGTGCCGGATGGCTTCGCCCAACACGATGGCGCTGAACAACTGCAGCTGCGGGTGCATCTCCGCCCACTGGAAATCCCAATCCGCGACCATGTCGTAATATTGTTTGCTAAACGCCCCCAAAGCGTCGTTGGCGACCTTGGGGTCGAGCCCGAAGTCCGCACCGCGCAAGGCGGATTCACGCAGAGCCATGTGCGCGAAGTAGAACACGCGCAAGGCATCAATACGCCGCATCACGGCCTGTAATTGAATATCGCTGATCTTCTGGCGATCACGCCGCTCGTCGAGTTCCCAGATGTTCTCTTCAGCCTTTTCGTGCTCCTTGACCTTGACGATGGCCGCCGCGAATTCGCGCTCGAACGTGGCTGCCATACGATCAAAGGTGCGCACGAGCGCCTTCTGACGTTCGGCCGCCGGCATGACTCCCGGCTTCGGTGCGTCCGGGTCGAGAATGCGCCGCGTCTCATTGAGCATCTTGACGATGGCGTCGATGCCGGTCCCGCGGTTGGTGACATCGACGATGACCGGCGGCAGCCCCGGCGCGTCATACTTGGTCATGCGCGCTTCATCGAACTTCGGATCGAAGGCCTGGTCGTAGGCATCCTGCAAAGCTTGCCTCAACGACGGCGAGGAGGCTGGCCCGGGCGCGCAAGCCGCG
>CAYQAQ010000105.1:0-8248 GCA_964415495.1 uncultured candidatus Brocadiaceae bacterium
CCGAGCACAATCCCATGCCCGCCTGCTTGATGTAGCGAATGGTCTGCAGGCGCTCATCGAAGGAGTGCGTGGTGCAGATCTCATCGAAAAAGCTGCGCGCGGTTTCCAGGTTATGGCCATACACCGCCGCACCGGCTTCGCGCAGGCGATCGGCGCAGGTCTGACTTTCAAGAATTCCGAGATTGACGTCGGCGCGCACGCTGCCGTCTTTGGACAAGGTGCGCACGGCGTCGCACACCATGTCGAGCTGGCTGCCTTCTTTGACGCCCCACCACGCGGCCACCAGCCCCATGGCCTCGGCACCGTTCTCGGCGGCGCTCTGCGCGGCGGTGACAATGTCCTGCTCGGGCAGCCACTTGTGCTTGTCATAGGTCGCGGCCGGCACGCCCGAGGCCTGCGCGCAGTACGAGCAGTTCTCCGAACAGTTGCCAGCCTTGACGTTGAGAATCGAACACGCCTTGACCGTGTCGCCCAGGAAATGCGAGCGGATGCGCTGAGCCCCCGTGAACAGCGCCTGCTGCGCGGCCGAGCCGGGCGCGATGTCGAGCAAGGCCCGACCCTCTGCCGCCGTCACCTCGTGGCCGGCAATCACCGCATCCGCCAGCGCGAGGATGACCTCTGGCAAGGTTCGCAGATCGTCAGTGGTCCAGGTCGCGGTCGTCATGGGCCTGAGAATAGACCCATTGCCCCAGTCCGGAAGTCCGTAAGTCTGGGGGTCCGGAAGTCTACTCGCACGGGGGCGCAGGGCGCTTTGACGAGATTCGACCCGCGGAATCACGACCTCGTTTTCTTCTCACACCCCGCGTACGAGACCTCCGGACTTCCGGACTTCCGGACTCCCGGACTGGGGCAATGATATTCCCATGGCCACCATCCTGCCGATCAACGGCATTGATCCGCAACGCCCGGCGTTCTTGGCCCCCAATGCGACGTTGGTCGGCGATGTCCGCTTCGGCCCCGGGTGCTCGGTGTGGTTCGGCGCGGTGCTGCGCGGCGACATTAACTACGTCCAGCTCGGGTCGGAAAGCAATGTGCAGGACCTCTGCTGCCTGCATGTCAGCAAGGCGCGGCCCTGTGTGCTCGGCAATCGGGTCAGCCTCGGTCACGGTGCGATTGCGCATGCCTGTGTGATCGAGGATGCCGTGCTGCTCGGCATGGGCAGCCGCGTGCTCGATGGCGCGGTGGTCGGCGCGGGTTGTCTGGTCGCCGCCGGCTGCGTGGTCGGCGAAGGCATGGTAGTACCGCCACACCATCTCATCGCTGGCGTTCCCGGCAAAGTGATCAAACCCTTGTCGGCCGAACTGCGTGAACGCGTGGCTCGTGTCGCTGGAGATTATCTCGTCTACCAGCAGCTCTATCCGCAGATCTTGGCCGCGGCGACGGCGCCGTGAAAACAAGCCTGCTGATGCTGGTCGCGTGCTGCGTCACCGTGCTGGCGGTTGAGCAGCCCGTGCTGCGCCTGGAATCCGTCACCACGATCGTGCGGCCCGGACACCTCATGCGTGCGACGCTGCGTGCCGACGGCATGAGCAGCGATCCGGTGCAGGTGGCGCTCGCCTTGCTGCAAGGTAATCAACAGATCGCACGCCTTGACCTCCCGCTCGACGACGGACGGCGACTGCATGCCGGCGTCGTCGCGGTGCTCTCGCCAACCACCGCCATTCATGACGATGGATCGCGCCTGCGCTTGGTCGCCACGCTCAGTCGCCATGGCCAGCTGTTCCACCAGGCCCAGCACGAGCTCGACAGCCTCGCGCATCTGCGCGCGCAGTTTTTGGCACTCGACAGTGCCTTCGGGGTAACCACCGAACCGCTGCCGGCGCTGTGGTTGGAACAAGCGGCTGAGCGCGTGCTCGCGGAACCGACCTTGCGCACCTGCGCGGATCTCGCCGCGGTGTGCCGCGACTTGGCCGCCTGGCAGCGAGGCGATCGAACGGATAGCACGGGTCTTGGTCGACATCTGCTCGCGCTGCGTGATCCGGTCGATGGCAGCGTGCAGCCCTTGCGCATCCATCGTCCCATGCCGCCGGTCAGCGGGCCTGCCGCGCTGTGGTTGAGCGATCCACCCCAAGCCAGCAAAGGCGATTGGCCGCTGCCACCCACGTCCGCCATCGGGCCGCTGTTGGCGGCCGGCTGGACGGTGATCGAGGCCTACCCCGCCGGTGATGCGACGTGGACGGGCTGTGCGCCGCGCCGTGCGCTCCTCGCGTGGCAGGCCGCTGGCCAGCAAGGTCCGGCGATCGTTATCGGGCACGGACGCTCTGCGCACGCTGCCCTGTTGCTCGCGGAGCAAGCGCCCTCGGCAGTTGCCGGAATCATCCTCATTGAGGGGCAGATGCCCCGTCCTCCGACTGCCCATGCCAATGACGAGCGCTGGGTGCAGGCCTGGGCTGGGCGTCATGGGGGCAGCAATTTCGACGCGTTAACCGGCATCCCCGTCGTCGCCTTCGGTCCTGGCAACGAGGCGATGGCCCGTTGGTTACATGGCGCACACGCAGCCAACCTCGCGCTGACCACCGACGCGGACTGGTTAGCGACCTTCCGCCCGCAGAGAGGCATCAGGCCGCCTGCGGTCCGCCAACGGTCACCCCTTCCTGGCATCGACGCCGGTCCGGTCGCCATCATCGTTGGTACCGGCGAACACGTTGCGGCCGCGGAGGCGAATCGCCTGCTCGCCGACGCGGTGGTCCGCGCCTGGTCCGAACACGCGCACGCCGCGCCCATCGTGCACCTGGACACCATCGATCCTGTGCTGGTGGCGGATCATCATCTCATCTGCATCGGCTCGCCGCGCTCACACCGTTTGCTTGCCCACTTGATGGGACACGGCTTCGACCCACACGCGCAATGGGATGAGCGTTCCCTCCAGGTCGGCAGCACCACGTGGCTCCGTGCCGAGCGCCGCCCCCTCGCCATCCGCCGCCCCCGCCCTGAGCGTCATGATCGCGTGGTCGTGATCCTCGATGGGGGTCCTTCGTGGCCGACCGGCAGCTTGCCGGGCACCGACTGGGCCGACCTGCTGATCGGCCCTGGCCCTGCTGGCACCCCCCCGTTGCACCAGTGGTTCGATTCCGACTGGCGCTGAGGGCCGCAGCACCACCATACCCGCCCATGCGCGTTGCCTGCTTGCCCCTGCTGTTTCTTATGGTCGCCTGTGGTGGTGCCCCGCGCACCCAGGTCGAACCAACTCCGGCTGAAGCGCATATGCTGCGCCTGCTGCGCGCGGATCGCGCCATGCTGATCCTGGAGCTCGAACGCGATAGCGACGGCATCCTGATCGTCACCACCCGTCAGGGCGACGCGACGCCCCGCTACCGCCTCCCCCGTGCTGGCGAAAGCCACCGCATCGAGCGCATCGAAGACCGCGTCACGATGCACCACCCGAGCGATGGCTTCCATGGCACCGGTCCGGAGGCGCGCGGGCTGGCGCGCTGAATCGTTACTCGGTGTTGATCACCAATCGCTGGGAAAGCCTCATCTCTGTGGCCCCATTACAGGCGTGCCTGTGACCGCCAATAGTCCCCTCTTCGGCACTACCGTTTGGGCAGTATTCCGAGTACTGTCCGCTCGCTTGAGGATTCATGGGCAGATACGGGGATAGAATTCTAGTGACCTCGGTTGCAACTTCGAATTATTATGACATTAATTAAATGGCCTCTTATGTCACTCTTCACTTTGCACCGTCTGAACATCATCACCGTGCTCGTAGCCGGCCTCGGGCCACTCTGCGCAGTCGACTGCTATCGGCCACGGCAGCAGACTGGCTGTCCCAGCTCTGCAGCCACGGATCCGGCACTCCCCCACGGCCAGATCCGCTTTTGCGAGGGCACCCCGACCGACTTGCTGGGCAATCCCTCCAAGACGGTCGAAGATCGGTTAGCGAACCCAGGCAGCCCGGGTTTCGAGCGCAGTCATCAGTGTGGTGAATCCCAAGTGCGCGAGATCTCGACCCAGCGGATCATCAGCCGTACGCTGAAGTTCGACTGCGGACGGTACACTGAGGGCGTTGAATGCCTCGGCATCTGAGGCATTCACGTCACTCCCGCCACGTGATTCCGCTGGTTATGCTGGCGGGTATGCTGGTCGGTGCAGACGAAACCATCGTGCTGACGCCAGGACAGGACGCCTTGCTGTCTTATCCTCGCGCTGTGCGCGCATTGCCCGCCATCTCCGTCGCGTACACCCAGCGATTCGGCCCAGGAATGGGCAATCAAGAGCAGACGCACTTCTTTGACGCCATCGAGTCGGCCTTCCGCTATGGCGTCGAGGAGGCGGTGTCCGGCAGTGGATACCAGGTCGCCATCACGGCCGGTTGGCGGCAGATGCTTTCCAATGGGCGAATGGATCTCGGCTATTTGGATCCTCCTCGCCCGCCTGCCGCAGGAAGCAACCTGCCGAGTGGGATTACGGTTCCGCTTCTTGTTGCCCTGGCAGGTTCTCGGCCGACCTCCGGGCAAAACTCTGGGTCGCGAATTGACCTGGTACGACCTGCACGATGACGCCTTCCTGCAGGCACAATGCCAACGATTGGCCACCACGACGCTCAAGATCAACGCCGACACCTGGGAAGTCACTGCCACCTATCCCGGCGTCAGCGCCTTCGTCGATGACCAGCCGGTGTGGTCCGAGACGCCAATCAAGGAGCGGCTGCGCCTCGAACGGTTGCCGGCTTGGCCGGACCTTTTCCTCGTTACCCGGGTGGACATCGTCGATCCGCACGGAACTTCGGTCAGCAGCACCACCATTGATTATATCAGAGTTGAACGCGGCGCGGCCAGCTTCCCCGTAATGGCCAGCGCCCGCTACACCACCCCTGGACACTCAGAGCCCCATTTCACCTTCACGCTGACGTCTGGAACCATTGCCGCCGATGCAGTCGCCGCCGGTGACCCGGAAGATCTGAAACTCGACCTCACTCTGGCCAAAGAGATCTGGGATCTCAATTCCCGTATGCAAATCGATCCGTCCGCGCTGATGCCATGACTGGCGGTGGCCATCTGCGCGCCCTGCTGATGGTGGTGCTCATGGTTGCGATGCCGGTCCGTTTCGCCGCCGCGGCGGACAGCGATCGATCCGATCGCCACTGCGACTCTCGCTGAGCAAATCTACCATCCCGGCGAGCGGCGGGAACTTGCGTTCCCGCTCACCGTGCCCGGTTCGACGCCGTTCCTGGTCGAAGATGTGATCAGTTCGTGTCGTTGCACCCGCGCGAGCGAACCACCGGGGCAACTTGAGGCGGGGTGGCCACCACATTCCCCATCCTGGTCGTGGCGCCGGCAGCGGCAGGCCGCTTCTCCATGGAGGTGCGCGTCGAGGGTCGTATCGCCGCTGCACCGCAGCGGATCACGCTCGCTGCCACCGAGATGGTGCGCACGCCGCTGGCGTGGAGCGACGGCCGCCCGGTGATCGATCTCGGTCGCATCACGCGCAGTGATCTTCCGTTCGTCTGCGTCATCCCCTTGCCTCGCGGCGACCATCCCTTCGCCTGGGACCAGCTGGAACTTGAGGCGACGGTGGTCGACGCCTCCCTGATCAGCGTCAGCTCCGAGGGTGCCCAGTGGTCACTGCGTGTCGCCATTCCGGCCGACAGCGATTGCGGTGTCCTCACGCTGCCGGTCGCGATCGGATTCCGCGCGGGAGCGCAGACCATGCCCTATGTCGACCGGCGCATGCTGCGCCTGCAAGTCGGTGGCCCGTTGTCCGCCCATCCGCCGCTGCTGGTGGTTCCAGCTCCCGCCCCCTCCAGAAATCAGCGACCGACAACCAACCGATCCCCCAGATGGTTGCCCAACATGGGGTTATCATAGATCAGCTTCCGCGTCCGCTCGACGTCGTAGGCGACGCGGCGCCAGATGACCTCCTTGCCATCGAAGATGACATAGCAGGCGCGCGGGTCGCCGTCGCGGGGTTGGCCGACGGAGCCGACATTGACGATGGCCTTGCGGGCGTCGATGGTCCAGTGGTAGTCGAGGGTGGCCAGAGAGTGCCAGGCGTAGTCGTCACCGGTGATTACGCCCGGGCGGTGGGTGTGGCCGATGAAGCAGGTGTGCGGCACCAGGGCGAAGTTCTCTTCGAGCAGCTGCTGGGGATCCTCGCCTATGAAGCTGCGGCCCTTGGTGTGCTCCTCCAAGATGTACTCTTCAAGGTGCTGGCGCGGGCTGGCGTGGACGAAGAGGCAGTCCTCTTCGGTGAAGGAGGTCGGCAGATCGCGCAACCAGTTCCAGCGCTGACGCTTACCGCTGAACAGGCCGAGCAGGCCGGAGCGGATCGCCTGGTTGGTCCACAGAGCAGCATTGCGCGCTTCTGCATTAAAGCCGATCGGCTCGTGAATCACCGCGTGATCGTGATTGCCGCAGATGATCTTGCCGCTGGCGCAAATCGCGATCACGGTCTTCATCGCCTCGATCGGCTCGGGGCCGTAGCCCACGACATCCCCAAGGCAGTACACGGCTTGCACTGTTTGCGCGGTGAAGTCATCGATCACCGCATTGAGCGCTGCCATGTTGCTGTGAATGTCGCTGATGATGGCGATGCGCCGCATGACGGTGTGGTATATCAGGCCCGTGCGGACCACTCCATGGGAAACCTCTGTCCCGCTCGATTGGCCCGGACGGGCGACTACTGCTATCGCAGGAAGTCGAGGAGGCTGTTTTGCATGACCCGGGCCCCGGCTTGCAGGCCGGCTTGCAGGGCGACTTCGGCCTGATTGAACTGACTGATGACCTCGGCGAGGTCGGCGTCGCCCAGGCGCGAGACCTGTTCGTCCAGGTTGATCTGAACATCAAGCAGCTGATTGCGCGTGGCCTCCAAGCGCGACTGCCGCCCACCGAGGTCCCCAAACGCATTGGTGATCTGGGCATGGGCGTCGTCGATGTTGCCAATCAGGTTGCGCACAGTCGGCCCATCATCGACGCTTAACGCATCGCGCAGTTGGATCAGGGTATCGAAGAGATCATGCGGGGATTGGAACAGGGCTGATCCATCGAGGGACACCTGCGACCGACTCACCGGCGTGATGTCGACTGAGAACGTGTCGTGCGTGCCCTGGTACATGACCTGGGAACGATCGGGGCTGAGTTCGAAGGGTTTGGTCGTGGTCGCGGTGCCGGCGAAGATGAAGCGGCCGTCATACTGGCTGTTCCCCAAGTCGACCAGGCGCGACAGCATGCGATCGACCTCGGCGGCGATGCCGGCGCGGCCTTCGGGGGTGTTGGTGTCATTGCCCCCCTGCACCGCCAGGCCCTTGGCCTGCTGCAGCAATTCCGTCATGAATGAAAACGCATTGTCGCTGACGTTGAGAAAGCCGGTGCTGCGATCGATGTTGCCGACCAAGGAGTCGATCGACAGGCTGTCGGCCTTGAGTTGCAACTGTTGGCGAATGCCGATGGGGTCGTCGCTGGGCTTGTGAATGCGTTTGCCGTCCGCCATCTGCAGCTGCAACTTGGTCAGCCGGCTGAGCGTGCCTTGATTGGCGGCGAGCGTATCGCGATTGATGGTGATGCTGGCGATGCGCGACATAGCTACCTCAACCGAAAATGCCGAGGAGGGTACGAATGTTCTCCTGGGCGCTGGTAATGATACGGGCCGCCGCGGCATAGGCCTGCTGCTGCAGGATCAACATGCCGACTTCTTCATCGATATTCACCCCGGCGATGGAATCGCGGCGGGATTGCAGAGTCTGCTTGATCACGGCCTGATTGGCGAGGAGCCGGGTATTGAGATCCGCTTGCGAACCCGTGTCCGCCACCATCGACGCGATCGCATCATTGAGTCGCCGCGAACCGCCGCCAAATAACGGCTGATTGCGCAGCTCCAGAATAGCCAACAAGTTGGTGTTGTCGCCGACTGCACGCGATTGCGACACGGCCAAGCGACTGGGATCCGCCAGCAAGGGCGCGGCGACGCGCAGGGTACGCGCATCGCTGCCTTGGAACATGGCATTGATGCCCAAAGCACCCAACAGGTTGAGACGGTCACCCGCTCCATCGACGATGAATTCCAAACGATCGCCCGCTGTCATCGTGCCCGCGCCGATTTTGAGTGCGATGCCATCACCCACCACCAACGGCTGGCCATTGGCGTAGGCTTGATCGAGCACGACATCCGCCGTGCGCGGCACCGGCGACCCGCCGACATCTTCCATCCACGATACCCGCACGGTCGGTCCGGCGGTGGTGCCGACTGGGCCACCGGTCAGGACCTCCAGGCTCCACGGCTGGCTGGCATCGTGGGCCAGGCCGCCGGTATA
>CAYQAQ010000106.1:0-8240 GCA_964415495.1 uncultured candidatus Brocadiaceae bacterium
CGCGCACGCTGGCTGATTTGCGCGCGATTCCGTGGGTGTTCTCGTGGAATCAGTCGCGCCATTATCTGCCCGGCTGGTATGGCGTTGGCGCGGGGTTGGAAGGTTTGGCCACGGATGATCCGGCGGCCTTTGCGAAACTGAGCGCGGCCGTGCGTACCTGGCCTTTCCTGCGCTATGTATTCACCAACGTCGAAACCAATCTCGCGAGCGTCGATCTCGCGATCATGCGTGATTACGCCGGCTTGGTGCGCAACGCCAGCGTGCGCGCTGATTTCTTCGCCCGCATCGAGACCGAATACGAACGCTCGCGCGCGATGCTCGACTCGCTGTTCGGCAAGCCGATGCGCGAACGTCGTCCACGTCTGGACAAGACCCTGGTCCTGCGCGACGAGGCCTTACGCGTGCTGCACGGCCACCAGATCGGCATCCTCGCGCGCTGGCGCACGTTGCGCGCCAACAACGACGTTGCCGGTGCTGACGCCTTGTTGCCGACGCTGCTGCTGTCGATCAACGCGGTTGCGTCGGGTCTGCGCACTACGGGCTGACGTAAGTCAGCGCGTCGCACGAAATGCGCGCGGAGACAACCCGGTCCGCTGACGGAACTGACGCGAAAAGAAAAACACGTCGCGGTAGCCGAGCTGTTCGGCGATGGCGGCGACCGGTTCGTCGGTGGTGAGCAACAGATCGCGCGCGCGCGTCAGGCGTGCAGCGACGGCGTAGTCGCGCGGACTGACGCCAACCGCGCGTTGAAACGCGCGGCGAAACGTACTGGGCGGCTGCCGGCACGCGGCAGCAACCGCTGATGGAGCTTCATCCGCTGCAAGCAGGTCCTTGGCGCGGGGGATCCAATCGTGGTCCATCGGCGCGCACCGCGCGGCGGCGCAGTGCAGCAGGATTTGCTCCAGCAGATTGACGCCGAGCAAGATCTGCGCCGGATCCTGCACCGTTGCGACCATGCGCCGGAACAACGGGACGAAATGGGGGTCCGTGGGCGCAGCCTGCGGTTCATTCGGCCATAGGCCTTCGCTACGCCAATGGTCGAGCATGGGGCCGCGCACGGCGACGTGGTAATGGTGCCACGAGCGATGGCCGTCCGCTGCTTGAAAGGCGATGAAGGGGCCGGGATTGCACGGCCACAGCCAACCGGCCGGCAGGAGATGGACCTTGCGGTTGTAACTCAAGGTAACCGCGCCAGCGGTCACCAATTGCAGACTGCAATAGCCGACGAAGCGCTTGCCGATCACGGTGGTGCAGTTGGGGACGTCGCTGGCATGCAGCACCACGCAATCGTGCAAACGCAAGTGCATGGCAACGAGCCTAGAGTGGGTCTGCCCACAATCCACGCCGCACTAGCGTACCATCCTCGGCGCGGATCAGCCATCGCCTCGACGTTTCACAGGCGGTCTCGTGGCGCTGCACGAAGGCTTCGTGACGCAGGCCGGCGGTCATGCATGACGAAGGGACAATGGTCGCGGAAGTTCTGGTTGACCGCCAGCGGTACGCCAAGCCGCCGCGACAGGTCAGCCAACGCGACGGCATCGTCCCAGACCTCGGCAAAGGGCTTTTCACAGAACACCGGTATCCCAGCCTAGAGCAACGGCTCGACGACCTGCCGACGGATTGGCGTGGGTGTGCAGACGATGGCGATGTCGCAGACTTTGGCAGCAATGAAGGCGTCGAGCTCGGTGAAGACCCCGGTGACGCCATAGGCGGCAGCGCGCTGCGCGGCAGCACCCGGTTGGGGATCGACCAGCGCCGTGCAGCGAAAGCGGTCGCCTGCCTTGGCGATACCATCAAGATGAAACGTACTGATGGCGCCAGCGCCGATAATCCCGATGCGAGTGATGGTCATGTCTGGAGCTCCGGAGGACGTTGGCAAAATACGGTGAGGAAACGGACGGTGGCCGTGATCGGTTCGAGGTCGTGCGGTTGTTCAGCGTTGAAGTAGAGACTGTCGCCCGGTCCGAGTTCATGGATGTCGGTGCCGACGTGATAGCGCATTTGTCCGGTGAGGACGTAAACGAATTCTTCGCCGCTATGCGTGAGCGCTTGCCGGCGCACCGCCCCGCGCCGCGCCAGGAAACAATACGGTTGCATGGCCTTACTGATCACTGCTGTGATCATCAGCCGGCGATGGAGAAGCCCGCGATCGCCAGCGCGACGACGCCGATGAGGATGATCCACACCAGCAGGCGCTCCTTGGCGGTGGTGTGGACGATGCGTTCGCCGTCCTTTTCGCTGGTCGCGGCGCCGAGCCCTTTCTCGATCAGGCTCTTGAGTCCGTAGAGTTCGCTGCTGCCGCTGGCGCTGCCGCCCTTCGTGGTCCGGCCGCCATGCAGGAGGTGGCGGACGTCGGCGACGACGGCCTCGGCATCGGCGTAGCGGTCGTCGACTTCGTGCGCCATCAGCCGGCGGATGATCGCGATCACGTTCGGTCGGCAGGGGGTGCCGAGATCGAAGCGGGCACGCCCGGCGAGGTGACCCTGCACCACCTGCGACACCGTGCCGGTATAGGGCAGGCGGCCGAAGACCAGTTGGTAGCCGATCACCCCGAGCGCGTAGAGATCGGCGCGGTGATCGATCACGTGGCCCGGCGTCAAGGATTCCGGCGCCATATAGGCGGGCGTGCCGACCACGGTGCGTTCGCGCGTCAGTCCGGGATCGGCGGCATCATCGCGCGCCAGACCGAGGTCGGCGACCTTGAGCTGGCCGCGTTTGCTGATCAGCAGATTACCGGGTTTCAGATCGCGATGGACGATGCCCGAGCGATGCGCCATGCCGAGGGCGGCCGCCACCGCGCCGAGGATCTTGAGGGTGGTCGCCTCATCGACCGGACCTTTGCGGCGTTGCAGGTACTGATCGAGCGACATGCCTTCGACCAGTTCCATCACCAAATAATGCACATCGTCGACGCTGCCGACATCGAGCACGCGAACGATGCCGGGATGATCGAGCTTGGCCAAGGTGCGCGCTTCGCGTTGGAAACGCTGCACGAAACGCGGATCGCGGTTGGTGTCCTCCTGCTTGAGGACCTTGACCGCGACATCGATGCCGAGCGCCAGGTGGTGCGCGCGATAGACCACGCCCACCGCACCTTCGCCCAGGAAACGGTCCAGGCGCAAGTTGGGGCCCAGCATGGCCCCCAGAGTCAACGTCGTCATCGGGTGGCGTTTCGCAGGGCCAAGGCGAGGTCGTCGAGGCGTTCCGTCGCCTGCTGCACGGATCGCCAGCGTTCTATCGTGTCGGGGACGGAGCGAGTCAATTCATCGAAGCGCTGGCGGAGTTGGCGGACGAGATCGGCGAGGATCGGCAGCACCGGTGAACTCGCCTGTTCACGCTCGAGATAGGCGAGCAGGTGATCCAGGCTGGTCGTCGCCTCGGTCAGACGTTGCCCGTGCAGGTTGGTCGAGCGGTTGCCGTGGTGCAGCGCTTCGCGCAGTCGGCTGGCCAATTCGCCCAAACCATCCGCCCATTGCTGGGTATCCTGGCGGGCGGCGCGGTGGCGGGCGAGGAGCTGATCGACGGCATGCGCCATCGGGGCGAGATCGCCATCGCGCACATCGTCGAGCTGGACGGGGCGGTCGCGGCCGGCATTGGCCGCCGCCAGGGCCAGCGTCAGACCGGCGACGGGATCCTCGACCTTGTGTTCACTATAGTTCAGGCCGACGGATTCCTCCGCCGCGCCGATGCGCAGGGCGATGATGCGCGCGATCAGCGACCACAGCAGCCAGCCGCCCAACCAGCTCCATACCAAGCAGGTCAGGCCGCCGAGCGCCTGCACGCCGAAGAAGGCCAGCCGGCTGGTCTCCTGCTCGGCGAGCCAACTGGCGGGGACGAACACCGCGGTGAGCAGGATGCCAGTCAACCCGGCGAAGCCGTGCACCGGGATGGCACCGACCGCATCATCGAGTTTTAGACGTTCGAGTAGGCTGGTGCCGAGACATACCGCCAGACCACCGCCGAGTCCGATCAGCGCCGAAGCCGGCACGCTCACCACATCGCAGTTGGCGGTGATTGCCACAAGGCCACCGAGGAAGCCGTTGATCACCAACTCGACCGAGGTCAGACCACCGAACGCCCAGCTCAGCAACAGGGCCGCGAGGCCGCCGAAACAGGCAGCGTTGAGGGTATTGACCAAAATGAGCGCTGTGTTGGTGCCGAGCGCGGTCGAACCACCATTGAAGCCGATCCAGCAGAAGGCGAGCAGCACGGCGCCCACTGTGACCAGGGGCATGCTGGAGGCGGGAATCCGGCGCGGCCGCCCCTGGGTATCGAAGCGGCCGAGGCGCGCACCCAACTTCTGTACGCCGGCGAGCGCGACGCCGGCGCCGACCATGTGCACCACCGACGAACCGGCAAAGTCTTTATACCCCATGGCGCCGAGCCAGCCACCGCCCCACACCCAGTGACCGAAGACCGGATAGATGACCAGGCTGACGCCGAGACTGACGAGGAAGTAGGGCATGAAGCGGCAGCGCTCAGCGACCGCCCCCGAGACGATGGTCGCCGTCGTGGCGCAGAACGTCGCCTGGAACAGGAAGAAGGCCAAGGTCTTCGGATCAACGGCGATGCTGGCCGTATCCAGGCCCTGCAAGAAGAAGGTCGGCGTGCCGATCCAGCCACCGAGGCTGTCGCCGAACATCAGAGCGAAGCCGATCGCCAAGAAAGCTGGGATCGACACGCACAGATCGAGCATGTTCTTCAGCGCGACGTTGACCGAATTCTTGTGGCGGACGGTGCCCGACTCGATCAAAGTGAAACCGGCTTGCATCAGGAAGACGAGAGCAACCGCAACGAACAACCACCCCAGTTGGGCCAACGCCACCGCATCAAGCGGTGGCTCAACGATCTCTGCCATGCACTCCTCCGGCGGAGCGCGGTTCTAGCGGAGCGCCCCCGGGGTCGTCAAAGGGCGCGAAGTGCTGCGCTGCGCAGCAGCGCGTCAGCCGATCGCGATCATGCGATCGATGGGTACGCGAGCGCGGCGGCACAGATCCGGATCCAGTTCCAGACGCGGCGCGAGATTGCGCAGGCTCCAGTACAGCTTCTCCAAGGTGTTGCGGCGCATGTGCGGGCAGGTGTTGCAGTGCGTGCAAGAACCTTGCTGGGTGCCGCCGACCGCGGCGGGCGCCATCAGGAAAGTGGCTTCGGGCTTGGCACGCTGCATCTGATGGATGATGCCTGGTTCGGTGACGACGATGTAGGTCGCGTGGTCAGGACCCGCCTTGACCGCATTGAGCAGTGCGGTGGTCGAGCCGACGACATCGGCGAGCGCGCGCACGCTCAGCGGACACTCGGGATGGACCAGCGTCACCGCGCCGGGATGCGCAGCGCGCAGATCCTCGATGGCCTGCTGCGAGAAGTTTTCATGCACCTCGCAGGCGCCCTCCCACAGCACCAGGTCGCGGCCAGTCTCGCGCATGACCCAGTCGCCAAGGAACTGATCCGGCGCAAAGATGATCTTGCGATCGGCGGGAATGGCACGCACCACCGCGCAAGCATTCGAAGACGTCACACAATAGTCGGACAGCGCTTTGACCGCCGCCGATGAATTGACGTAGGTGACGACGACGTGGTCCGGATAACGCGCGATGAACTCAGCGAAGCGATCCGCCGGGCAGGATTCCGACAGCGAACAGCCCGCCAGCAGATCAGGCAGTACGACGATCTTGTCGGGATTGAGCACCTTGGCGGTCTCGGCCATGAAGTGCACGCCGCAGAAGGCGATCACGTCTGCTTTCACCTTGGCTGCTTCGCGTGCGAGCTGCAGGCTGTCGCCGATCACGTCGGCGACGTCTTGGATCACGCCTTCCTGGTAATAGTGCGCCAGCACCACGGCATTGCGCTCCCGCTTGAGATCGTGAATGGCTTGCGCGTATTCGGCATCGGTGCGTGGAAGGTTGGTGGCGATCATGCTCAGGTTGTAGCCCACCCCTGCGCCCTGCCAATCGGGGGTGCGAGCGAACCTCAGATTTCTCATCTTCGTCTCATCTTCTCCCAGTACCCTACGTGCATGAACTGACCCGGGTCGGTGGGTCATGTTTCCGCCTTCTCACCCTACCGACATCCGGTTTCGGATTCCTGAAAGGACCAATTCATGCGTTTCATCGCCATCCTCGCGCTCATCCTCGGTACCAGCGCCCTGTTCGCCGGCGACATCGACGTCGCCGCCATCGACACCAACGCCGACGGCGTCCTGCAGAAGGAAGAGATCGCCGCCATCGAAGACGCCGACGTCAAGGACGCCGTGGTTGCACTCGACGTCAACATGGACGGCGAAGTCTGCGCCGACGAGCTGAAGGCTCTCGCCAAGGCTGAGTAATCCCATTTCCGGTCTCTGACCGGATGGGTGTTTTCGGAATCGAAACGGCCGCTCTTCCTTCAGGAAGGGCGGCCGTTTTCGTTGCTACGTGGTCTGCGCAGGACGACGGACCACCATGCTGATCAGACAGATCGCGGCCAATGCCCCGACCATGCAGGCACCACTGGGCAGCTGCAAATGCCAACTGGCTAACAAGCCAATGACAGCCCCGATCGCTCCGACGCTGGCCGAGGTCACCAGCAGACTGCCGAAGCTCTGGCACCACCGCGATGCCGTGACGGCTGGTAAAATGAACAAGCCCAGAGCGAGAATGATGCCGACCGCGCGCAATCCGGCGATCAGATTGAGTACCAAGGCTAAGAGCACGACCGCATGGGTGATCGCTCCCGCGCGACCGAAGGCGCGATGGAAAATTGGGTCGAAGGTCTCGGCGAGCAATGCGCGATACCCGACCGCCGTCGCCAGTACGGTCAGGCAGGTCACCGTGCAGACCAGGATCACATCGGCCGGACCGGCGGCGAGAATGTCGCCAAACAGATAATGCAGCAAATCCGTCGGCGTGGCGACGCGCGACATCAAGGCAACGCCAAGGGCCAAGCAGCAGACGAAGAGCACCGCAAAGGCGGTGTCTTCGCGCAGGCCCAAACGCCGAGTTGCCCAGCCAGCCAGGGCGGCGGTGATGGCACCGCCAATCAAGGCGCCGATGAGCAGCGAGGGCATGCCCGGTCCCATCAGCACGAAGGCCAAGCCGATACCTGGCAGCAGGGAGTGCGCGAAGGCATCGGCGATCAATATGCTGCGCCGCAGCAGTAAGACCGCGCCGACAAGGCCGCCGCCGATGCCGAGCATCACCGCCAACACCAGTGCGCGGCGGACGAACTGATACTGCAGGGGCTCCAGCAACCAATCCATCACGGTTGCGATTCCGCAGGCGGTTTCGGTGCATGCAGGTGATCGTGCGCATGACAAACCGCCACCGGCTCCATCAGCGCCGAACGCAAGAAGCACTGGTCCAGGTTGGCATGCGTCATCACTGCCGCCGTTTCCCCCCAGGCAATCTGGCGGCGATTCAACAGCAGGACATGCGTGCAATGCCGACGGACGACCGCGAGATCATGGATCACGGCTACGACCAGGCGCGGTGGCGTGCACCAGCCGCACAGGCGATGCAGCAGGTCTTCCGCGCTCGGCTCATCGAGCCCGGCTAGCGGTTCGTCGAGCAATAGGATGTCCGCGCCGGTCGCCAAGGCGCGCGCGAGCACCGTGCGTTGCTGTTCGCCGCCCGAACAATCGCGGAACAACCGTTGGCGCCGATCGTTGATATCCATCGCGGTCAAGGCAGCCTCGACCGCAGCATGATCCTCGGCCGCAAACCCTCGCCAGGGTCCAATCAATTGCTGACGCCCCAAGTGCACGACATCGTGCACCGAGATCGGCACATCACTGAGCTGTTGGCGCGCCTGCGGCAGATACGCGACCTGGCGACTGGGCCGCAGCGGCTGACCATCCCGCAGAATGCGACCGCTCGTGGCGGTGAGATCGCCGATCAGTGCACTGAGCAAACTCGATTTTCCCGCGCCATTGGGACCGACGATGCCGACCAGGGCTCCGCTCGGAAGCACCGCGTCGATACGGTCGAGCACGGTGGTGCCGCCGCGTTCCAGGCGCAAACCTTCGATACGATAACGCTCGGATCCGTCAGCGCTCATGTCAGTACGCCGGAACCGTGAGCATCAGTGACAGATCCTGGTCACTCCACACGCTACGCTCAGGCAGGGCACCGATGCGCGCCCGCAAGGCACGCGGCGTGCCGGGATGGGCCGTCTCGACCTGAATGCGCACGACGCTGCCGGCTGGGGCATCAAGTACCCCACGCCACTGTTGCCGATCACTGGTCAGCGGCGTCAGGTCCTGTTCA
>CAYQAQ010000107.1:0-6367 GCA_964415495.1 uncultured candidatus Brocadiaceae bacterium
AGTTGACGCCATTGGGCGTTGCCCTGGGCTACGTTGGAGCGGGCCGTTGGCCCTTCCGAATCTGGCGACTGAAGTGCGTTGACGCAGAACCGTATCTCACCAGTCATCCGCACAGGAATGCGGAGCTATGCCGGTGATCGACGCGGAGTAATCCATGAAAGACAAGCGACGCCATCAAGGAAAAACCGAATTCGTGGCAGAAATCATGATTCCTTAGCGCAATGGCATTGGACGAATGACGAGCGTCGCCACACGATGTCTGAAGACCTTCAGGCGGAATCCGCCCACGTCGCCCTCAGGCGATCGCAGCCCGAATATCGTTGGCCACGCGCTCAGCGTCTTCGCGCGAGGACGCCTGATACACGGTGCGATAACGCACGGGCGTCTCCACCACCACACCCCACGGCTTCTTCCACGCCATGGCGACCGCGATGGCAATGAACGGACCCGCCGCCGTGAACAGCCCCAGGCCCCACATCGCGGCACCTTCCATGATGGTGAAGATGATCATGGCGATGATCGGGAAGCACATCGCAGTGAGCAGAAAGAAGCCGTTGCGCGCCGCGGTCTCGATCGGCATCGCTTCGGCCTGGAGGACCTCGGCTTTGCGCAGGCTGATGCCCTGCACCTGGATGGTGGAAACGTCGGCAGTCGAGGCGGGGGCGGCGTCGCTCATGATGTGCGGTATGTACGTTACGGCGCCTGCGAGGCAACGGCAGGTTGGCGGTTGGGGCGGGTGAGCACGATCAGGCCGACCGCCGCCACGATGGCGACCACGATCGCCGAACCGGTGCTGAGAGGGGCTTCGTCGACATCGCCGCTCAGGGTCAGCGCCAAGGCATTATGGCCGATATGCACGATAACCGCTGGCCACAGGCTGCCGCTGCGCAGGGTCAGCAGGGCCAGGAAAATGCCGAGCGTGAACTGGGGCAGGAAGCGGTACGGTGAGAGGTGCAGGGCCGCAAAACAGAATGAGGACACCAGCACCGCCCCCGTGGTGCCCAGACTCCGACGCATACCCGCAAGCAGGGTGCCACGGCACAAGAGCTCTTCACATACACCAGGAGCCACCGCCAATACCAAGATCAACAGCGGCAGCCCGCCCATCCCCTGAATGGTCTCCAGGATGCGATTCAGCTCGACAGCCTGGGCATCGCCTGGCGGTGGCGCGGGCTGCAACGTGGCGAGCGCGATGCTGAGCGCCAAGGCGCACGGCACCGCCAACACTCCGCGCGCGAGTTCGCGTCCTGGCGCGGCCTGCAAAAACAAACCCTGGGGTGGATAGCGCCCGGCCCATGCGTGCAGCAACACCGGCAACGCCAAGCACAAGATGAGCGGCCCGGCGATTTGCGCCACAGGTCCGAACGGCGCTAGCTGCGGACCCACCAGCAAGAACGCCGCCGCACACACGGCAAAGACCCCGAGGGCTTCCAGGCCACTGGGTGCCAGGGGCTGTGCGCCCCAGCGCCGCCAGCGACCCCAGCCCGCGCGCACCAAACCGGGATAGCAGAACGATTCTTGTTCCAGCAAGCGCACCGACCACGCCACCACCACCGCTGCCACGACGAGACTGGCACCGGTCGACACGAGTAGATGCAACCACGGAATTTCATTCGCGCGCAACGCTTCCTTCAATGCCAGCACCGGACCAGTGATCGGAATCAGGTCGAGCGCCAAGGTCGGCCGTGCATCCGGCACCTGCGCGACGGCTGCCGCCATCACCACCACCAAGAAGAGCGGACTGAGATAATTCTGCGCCTCTTTGCTGCTTGCCGCGAAGCCGGCGAGGGCCAGCGACACCGCCGACAGCGTCACCACCAGCGGCAACAAGGCGATGAAGGACAGCGCCAAGGTGCCTGCGCCGATCGACAGCAATCCGCCCATATCGGCACCGCCACCGCCACCGGCTAATTGACTGCCCGCCAAGGCGACGGTCACGCCCAGCGACAGTAGATTCAGCACCACCGCCACCAGGGCGGCGGTGACGGTCACCATCAATTTGCCGAGAAAGATATCGCGCCGCCGCACCGGCCAGGTGAGCAAAGTTTCCAGCGTGCCGCGTTCTCGTTCGCCAGCGATGAGATCCAAAGCCGGATAAAACGCACCGCTGATCGCCATGATCACCAGCAGCAGGGGGATGATCCCCGCCAAGCGCATGCGCGTGGCTTGCGCGGCGGGTGCCAGCCGGACGACGGACGCATCCAACGGCTCCAGCGTCGACGCCGGTAGATCCGCCGCCGCCAAGCGCGCTTCGACTAATTGTTTCCGCCACGTCTGGATCGCCGCGCGGATAGTCTGATCCGCCTGATCAAACTGGGGATTGGCATCATCGCTGGCAATCACCACGCGGCGTTGATCGGCTGTGACGCCAAGGTCGATAATAACCGCACTCGCTGACCACTCCTGCCGTAACAAGTCGAACATGGCACGGCGCGCCGCGAGGTCTGGTTCCGTTGGCTGTTCCGACTCCGCTGACGCCCTGGTTGCCGTCAGACGTCTCGCCAACTCCAGCGCACGGTCCTTGGCGTCACCATCCTCAACATGCACCAAGACCAACTTGGTCGGCATACCAGCGGCATCGACCGCCGCTTCTCTATCCGATAACTGTTTCAGCAAGCCGGCGTCGACATTGATCAGCGCCACCTGCGGCGGTGGCGGACGATGCGCCTGCGTGAGCTGATAGACCTGAATCAGGAACATCAGCATCACGGGATAGAGCAGCACCGGCAGGACGACGTTGACGAACAACGTGCGCCGATCACGCAGCAGTTCGACGCCGTCTTTGCGGAACACGGACCAGATCGGATTCATGGTACCACCGCCGTCGGGTCGCCGAGCAAGCGCAGCACGCCCGCCGACAATGCTTCGCCTTGGCCCAGCTCAGCTGGGGGCCCGTCGAAGACCGCGCGGCCGCGCGCCAACACCAGCAGGCGATCGGCCAATAATTCGACTTCACGCATGACGTGGGTAGCGATCAAAATCACCCGCCCCGGCCGGCGAATTGCCTGCACCGCCGCGACCAATTGATCCGCCGCGACCAAATCCAGACCGGTGGTCGGCTCGTCGAGCACTAACAAGTCCGGATCGGCCAGCAGCGTGCGCGCCAAATTCGCGCGTTGTAATTGGCCCGTCGACAAACCTTGAATGCGTTGGTCCAGAATCTCGCCGAGGTTGAAGCGTTCGGTCACGTCCGCGATACGCGCCCGTCGCGTCGCGGTGTCAATGGGCAAGAAGCTGGCGACATGCGTCAGCAACTCGCCCGGCGTGAAGCGGGGATAGAGCCGTGTCGTGGTCGACAGATAGCCCAGGCGTGCGCGCACCGCATCGGCGTGCAACCGGGTATCGTAATCGCCCAGGCGAATTGCGCCGCGATCCGGGGTAAGCAGCGTCGCGATCAGGCGCAGCAGCGTGCTCTTGCCGGCACCATTGGCACCGACCAGGGCCAGCACCCCGGGCTCGATGCGCAGATCGAGGCCGTCCACGGCTTTGACCTCGCCCCGGCCGGGGTCGAAGAAGGATTTGCTGACCTGATCGATATGCAGCACGGGCGGACGATAGGCCGGGATGGCGCGGGCTCCAGTGCTCCTGCCTTGCCCCTTCCGAGGGTTGAGCGACCATGACCGTCATGGTCGTCAGCGGGGTCGTCGATATTTTAGGCCTGACCGGTGCGCGCTTTGCCGAAGCGGCAGCGCTGGCCGTGGGCCGGGGCAGCGGTGCCGCCCATGAGCTCTATCGCCGGCTGTTCCTGCGCGGGACCCTGGACCTGGACGCCATCGGCCTCGGGGCCGATACGGTGGCCGCCTATCGCGCCGCTTTTCAGGTCGCCCCCTTGCGGGTGGTGCGCGTGGTCGAGGAAGACACCGAGGCCGGCATCACGGCCAAGGCCGTGTTCGCCACCCACGACGGCTACGAGATCGAATGCGTGCGCATTCCGATGCACGGCGATGATCAGACGCTGTGCCTGTCGAGCCAAGTCGGCTGCCGCATGGGTTGCGGCTTCTGCGAAACCGCGCGCCTGGGTCTGATCCGCCATCTCACTGCCGGCGAGATCGTCGCGCAGGTGTTCACCGCACGCTTCGTGCTCGGCTGGCAACCGCGCAATCTGGTATTCATGGGCATGGGCGAGGCCCTGGACAATGCCGACCACCTGATCGCCGCGTTGGAGGTCCTCACCGATAAGCGCGCGTTTCATTACAGCCATGAACGTCTGACCGTCTGCACCGTCGGCCACGCCGCCGGCATTGCGCGCCTCGCGGCATTGGGCTGGAAGCGGTTGAATCTTTCGGTCAGTCTCAATAGCGGCGACGAGGCCACGCGCTCGCGCCTGATGCCGGTCAACCGCAAGACGCCACTTGCCGAATTGCAGCGCATCTTGGCGGCCTATCCGCAGCGACGCAACTTCACCCTGGGAGTGAATTACTGTCTCATGCCCGGCATCAATGATGCGCCTGAAGATCTCGATCGCATCGCTGGTTTCTGCGGTCCGCTCGGGCGAGTGCTGGTGAACCTGATTCCCTACAATCCCGGCAACGCCCCGCTGACGCGCGCGCCGGACGAATCCGAAATCGTGGCCTTTGTCGAAGGACTGCGCACGCGCGGCTTACCGGTTCGCCGACGCATCACCAAAGGCCGTTCGATCATGGCCGCCTGCGGCCAGCTCGGTAACGCCGCGTTACGCCGGCGTCCAGCGCCGGCTGCCCGTTCCGTGGCGGAGCACGCATGAACCGGCACTCCGCAGGTGAACAGGAGACACAGAGACGCGGAGGACCACGGAGGTGGAACCGAAATCGTTGCTCGTTGCTCCTGTCCACTCCCCCTCAAGATTACCGGCCCCCATGCCAGAGCCCATGCTCTGTGTTACCTCCGCGTCTCTGTGTCTCCTGTGACTGCGGATTCTAGAATGAGCGAACGCCGCCTGTTATTGGTCGACGACGATCCCATCGCGCTGCGCGTGGTATCGGTGTTGCTCCGCGAGCAGGGCTACGCCGTCGATACTGCCCGCGATGGGCGCGAAGCCTTGGGCAAGCTGGCCGCGACCACCTATCCGCTCGTCGTCACCGATTGGATGATGCCCGAGGTCGATGGGCTCGAATTGGTGCGCCGCATGCGCGCGGTCAAAGGCCAGGCGTATACCTACGTGATCATGCTCACCGCGCGCGGCGATGATCATGCCGATGCCAATCATGCTTTGAGTGTGGGCGTCGACGACTTGCTCGCCAAGCCCGTCGGGCGCGACGATCTCATCGCGCAGCTGCGCGTCGCGGAGCGCATGATCGGCTTGCAGCAGCAGTTGCTCGAACGCAACGCGGCCTTGACCACTGCCAACGACCGCATGCGCCGGGATCTGGACGCGGCGGCCAAAGTGCAGCGCGCGTTGCTGCCGCATGCGCCTCCGGCCACACCCGGTTGGCACGCGGCATGGCGCAGCGAGGCCTGTCAGGAACTGGGCGGCGATACGCTCAATGTTTTCCAGCTCGATGAGAACCGGTTGGCGGCGTATGTCCTTGACGTCAGCGGCCATGGCGTGGGCTCCGCGCTGCTCGCGGTGCAGGCCAGCCGCTTATTGCAACCGGTGATGGGTCTGGGCTCGATGCTCAAGGCACCGCGGCGGGAACCACCTTTCTATCGCGTGGTGCCACCGAAAGACCTGATGGCGAATTTGGCACGCAAGTTTCCGCCGCAGTGGGATGCGCCGCAATTTTTCACCATCACCTATATGATGATCGATGTGCGCAGTGGCGAGGCCATCATCGCCAGCGGCGGTCATCCCCCGCCGTTGATTGCCAACCCCAGCCGCCTGGTGCGCGTCATCGATCTCCCATCCAGCGCCATCGGCATGCTGGATCAGACTGACTGCGAATTCGCTGAAGCCACCGTCGCCATTGCTGCGGGCGACCGCATCCTGCTCTACAGCGATGGCGTCACGGAAACCATGCGCGGCGACGTCGTCTACGGTCTGGACCGCCTCGTCGAGAAGTGGTCGCGTTTGACGTCACTGGATCTCGATGCCGCTTTGGATGGCCTGTTAGCCGATCTCGCCGAGTTCCGCGCGGGCGAAGCGGTTGCCGACGACATCACGCTGCTCGCGGTCGAACGCCACGCATGACTTCCTTGCCTGTTATTCCGCTGCCCGGCGGCTGAGAGCCCTTTTCCCCATGGCCAACGAGTTTCCCCGCCGTCCTGAACCGAAACGGCGCGATCCGAAAGATCGTGCTAAGCCCAGCCGCGCTGACCCCGTCACGCCACCCGGTCGTCGACCGGAGCGTCCGCCCACGCGCCGGGTCGAACCGCAGGCGGGCACCGAGCGCTTCGCCCCGCGCGGTGATGCCGTGCAACGTGGTGGCGGAGTACCGCGCCGCACCGCCGC
>CAYQAQ010000107.1:6377-8235 GCA_964415495.1 uncultured candidatus Brocadiaceae bacterium
GACCGGCTCGCCGCGTGGGAAGCGCAGGCCACCTGGTATGACCGCCATCAGGGCGGCGGTGGCGATGATTTCTATCAGCAGGCGATCTTACCGGCGGTGTGGCGGCGACTGAACGTCACTCCCGGACAACGCGTACTCGATATCGGCTGCGGCCAAGGTGTCGTCGGCCGCCATCTGGCGGAACAACAGGTCGCCAGCCTCGGCATCGACGCCAGTCCATCGCTTATCGATGCCGCCACGCGGCGTGCCGGGCCGCTCGAACAGTATCGCGTCGGCGATGTCACCGCCTTGGCCGCGACTGTGGCGCGCGAGCGCTTCGACGGCGCAACCGCCGTGCTCGCCGTGCAGGACATGGAACCCTTGCTGCCGGTGTTCACCGGCGTCGCCGCCGCGCTGAACCCCGGTGCGCGTTTCGTCATCGTGCTGACGCATCCGTGCTTCCGTATCCCGAAGCACAGCGGCTGGGGCTTCGACGACGACACCGGCGTACAATACCGCCGCATCGAAACCTACCTCAGCGCCCAACGTTTGCCGATCATCACCCACCCCGGCCGCCCCGACGACGGCAGCCGCACGTGGAGTTTCCATCGTCCAATCTCAGCGTATCTCAACACCCTGGGTGCCAGCGGCTTCGGCGTCATCGCCAGCGACGAACTGTGCAGCCACCGCCGCGGCAGCCAGGGTCGCAAAAGTGCCGCTGAGGACACTGCCGCGCGTGAAATTCCACTGTTTCTCGTGCTGGTCGGCCAGCGGCTCTCCTCACTCGCGAAGGAGCCGATTCTTTGAGTGCGCACGGAATCCCCCCTGGGATCGCCCCTCTCCTGAACTCAGGAGAGGGGCGATCCCGGCCAAGCCATCAGCTTCGCAGCCGTAACGCGTTGAGGACCACGGTCAGCGAGCTGGCCGCCATCGCAATCCCGGCGGTGACCGGCCCGCCGAGTGCATCGAGCAGGCCGAACGCGGCGATGGGCACCAGTATCAGGTTATAGCCGAATGCCCAGGCCAGATTCTGCGCGATAATCCGGCGCAAGCGCCGGGCGAGGCGATAGAGATCGAGCAGCGGTGGCAGCCCTTCACGGCGCAGATTGAGTCCCGCTGCAGCGGCGGTGGCATCGAGTCCAGGCAGACTGATGCCGGCGTCAGCAGTGGCTAAAGCAGCCGCGTCGTTGATGCCGTCGCCGGCAAAAGCGACCACCTTCCCTTGGGCCTGGAGTTCGCGAATACGTGCTGCCTTGCCTGCCGGATCAACGCCGCCTGCGCGCGTCGCCAAGGGCAGGTCGGCGGTCAGTCGCGCCACAGCTTCCGGTCGATCGCCGGACAGCAGATGCAGCGTCAGACCCGCAGCGTGCGCCTGCGCCAGCACCGCTGGAGTTTCCGCGCGCAGCGGGTCGGACAGCAGGATCACACCGACGCCGTGCCCATCGCGGGTGATGGCAATCGCAATCGCATCATCGGGAACCGTGGCTTCGACCCCGGTCCAGCGCAGGCTGCCGAGCGAATAACGCGCGCCCGCGATGGTCGCCTCGACACCACCAGCGGGGATGGCACGCCAGTCGGTGATCACGAGGTCGCGGTCATAGCCGCGCAGCGCGCGCGCGACCGGATGTTCGCTGCTGCGCTCCAGCGCTGCGGCGATCGCGAGAAAGCGTGGTTCGTCGAGGTCCGCCAGCGGCTGCACCTTTTGTACGCTCGGCACACCACGCGTGAGCGTCCCGGTCTTATCGAGCACCAGATCGGTGGCGCGGCCCAAGGCATCTAAGGCGCGCTGATCACGCACCAGCACACCCTGTTGGGCTGCGCGACTGAGCCCCACCGCCATCGCCACCGGCGTTGCCAATCCCAACGCACAGGGACAGGC
>CAYQAQ010000108.1:0-849 GCA_964415495.1 uncultured candidatus Brocadiaceae bacterium
GGCTTTGGACGCTGGCCGGAGCGAAGGGCCGGGAGCGCACGCCGCAGGGTGCTAGCCTCAAGGATACCTCCACCAACCGTGCCGATCTGATTCCCGTCTGGAAAAACCATCATTCGTGCTCCAGGAGCCCCGGGTGAGCCCTTGGAAGAGGCTACAACTAAACAAATAAAAACCGATTCCGTGCGTTCGAGAGCAGTCCAAACAGATTGCCAGAAATTGAGCATGCAACGAGTGCGGCTTGGCGAAAAGTGTTTCGGAGCGGCAAACCTAAAAAGCAGCGGATGTGCCAAAGAGTTGGGCATTGCCGTTTTAATGGAAGTAGGAAATAGAATACAGCCACGCAGCGCCGGCGCTCCCGGCGCCAGAGTTGAGGACAGGTAACCGGAGTAAGCTGCTTTTAACTCCGGTTAAGCCGTTGCCTAAGGATCACCGTCTGAAGCCATGACCGACCGTGAATGGCATAGTTGCTGCTGAAATTTGGCAATGACCGCTCCCGTCGACCTCCTCGTGCGCAACGCCGGTTACATTGTGACCATGGAAGGCCCCGAGTTGCCTGGCGGATGGGTCGCGATTCGCGGGGGCATTATCGCTGCGGTGGGGGCGAGCGAGTGGAACACCCGAGCCATTGGCGCGGGAGACGGTGGACGCGCGGGGTGGGTTGATCACGCCCGGGATGATCTGCACCCATCATCATATTTATCAAAACCTGACCCGGAATTGGTTCGCGGACGAACTGACCGATGGGCTCTTCGCTTGGCTGGTGAAGTTGAATCCGGTCTGGGCTTATCTGGATGAGGAGTCGTCTTACCTTTCGACTTGGGTCGGGCTAGCGGAGATGGCCTTGGGGGG
>CAYQAQ010000108.1:859-8112 GCA_964415495.1 uncultured candidatus Brocadiaceae bacterium
CGTCGAGTGACCATCTGAACAACCACCCCAAACCCTTTCTGATCGATGCTCAAATCCGCGCGGCGCGAGATGTGGGAGTTCGGTTCTATCCAACGCGAGGCGCGATGGATTTGGGGGTTCGGCATGGCTCGATCACCGCCGACGCCTGCGCGCAGGACATTGATGAGATCCTGTCGGACTGTCAGCGTCTGGTGGACCGGTATCATGAGCGAGAAAAAGGCGCGTTCATCCGTATCGGGATCGCGCCGTGTAATCCTTTTGCAACTACAACGCAGCTCATGAAGCAGAGCGCGGAACTCGCGGAAAAACTGGACGTGCGCTTGCACACCCATTTGGCCGAATCAAAGGACGAGGAAAATTTTTGCCTGGAAAAACTAGGGATGCGACCGATGGATCGCTTCCGCGAGTGCGGCTGGGATACCGGGCGCGCCTGGGTGGCGCATGGGGTCTGTTTAAACGAAGCCGAGCTGACCCACATGGGAAAATGCCGCTGCGGCATCGCCCATTGTCCCACTTCAAATATTCTTTTTAACAAGACGGTGGGTGACATCAATCTGATGCGTCGCCTAGGAGTTCCGGTAGGTCTGGGCGTAGATGGTGGCGCGTCGGCGGGCCACGGGAGCATGTATCACGAGACCCGATTAACCATGCTGGCCAGCCAGCTCAGGACGGGCACCTCGCTGACACGGGCTAGAGACGCGCTTGAGCATGCCACGATCGGGGGGGCCCAGTGCCTGGGACGTGAGGATGACCTTGGAAAGATCGCGGTCGGCTACTGTGCGGACTTGGTGGTCTGGCCCTTCAGCGGCATCTTTTTCTCGGGTTTTCACGGCGATGCGGTGGAGGCGTGGCTGCGGAATGGGCCGTTTTTCGCTCAGGAGACCATCGTGGCCGGCAAGCGCGTCGTGTCTGGGGGAGTGCTGCAGTTACCTGACCTCGAGGAGAAACTAGCGGCACATCAGCGAGTCTCGGATACGTGGCGGAGACTAGGTGGATTGGTCTAAGCCGGGTGAATGCCGTGTTCGTTAGGTGCCGGAAGCCGTAGTGCTTACCGGGCGGGCGAGACTCTGCGGAAAACGCCGGTGTTGAATCGCGTGGTAGAGAGCCTCCGTGGTGGCCGGCGCGGGCAGGTCGACCTCGGCGGGAGCCAGAGAGTGGCTGAAGGCAGCGACGGCATCGCGCAAGGCCTCGCGAACCGCAATGGCGAGCATGATGGGCGGTTCGCCGGTGCTCTTACCGCCGTGGATCGCCTTGGGTTCGTGCGCGTCGGGAAGCAGGCTGACGCGAAAATCGCGCGGGGCATCACTAAAGGCGGGGATTAGGTAGCTGCTGGCACCGTGGGAGAGCAGCACGCCACGCTGGTCGAAGCGCAGATCCTCGCGAGTGAGCCACCCTATTCCCTGAACGATCCCGCCTTCGATCTGGCCCCGGTCGATGCCGGGATTGAGGGAGTTACCGGCGTCGTGAAACACATCCATGCGTCGGACTTGAAAGTCGCCGGTGAGCCCGTCGACCTCGACCTCCGCGACCGCCGCACCATACGCGAAATAGGCGAAAGGTTGTCCTCGGCCTTTCTCGCGATCGAAGTGCACGTCGGGCATGCGAAAAAAGCCGGTGGCGGATAAGGGGATGCGCTCCCAGTAAGCACGGTTGACGACGTCGGCAAAGGAGACGCTGTCGCTCCCGACCGAGATTTGGCCCTGGGCGAAGCAGAGTTCGTTTGGGTGGACGGAGCGCTGAAAGCGCTCGAGGAAGAGGGTGCAAGCCGGTGGGGCGAGTCGCTGGCGGAGGGTGCGGCACGCATCGACGAGAGCCGCGCCATTTAGATCCGCTCCGCTGGATGCGGCGGTAGCTGAGGTATTGGGCACCTTGTCGGTGCGGGTCCTCATCATACGAACTTGGCTGCGCTTGACCCCGAGTTCCCTCAGCACGACTCCCAGCAGCTTGGTATGCAACCCCTGACCCATCTCGGTGCCGCCGTGATTCACCTGAATGCTCCCGTCGGCGTAGACGAGCACGAGAGCTCCGGCCTGATTCAACGCGGAAAATGAAAAGCCAACCCCGTATTTCACCGGTGTGATGGCGAGCCCGCGGCGCACATCCCGTTTGGTCGCGTTCCACTGCAAGATTTCTTCCCTGCGTTGATCGAATTGCGAAGTTTCGAGCAGGTGCTGCCAGATTTTTCCAAGGCGGAAGTCGGGCTGAAGCTGACCGTAGTGCGTGATCGCGGCATCGCCTTCGCGTTGGTAGAAGTTGAGCTGGCGAACTTCGTGTGGCGGCCTACCGACGCGCCTGGCGACACGATCAAGGATCTCCTCCATGACGAGTATGCCTTGGGGCGCTCCGAATCCGCGAAAGGCCGTGTTGGACGGCAAGTTCGTCCGAACTGCGGCACCCCGGACGCGGAAGTGAGGGATGTAAGATGCGTTGTCGACGTGGAGGACGGCGACTTCGACCACCGAGAGAGACACATCGGCGCTCCAGCCCGCGTTTGCCACGAGGTCGATATCGGCGGCGAAAATGCGGCCGTCTTCGTCGTGCCCGACCTCAAATCTCGAGAAGAACGGGTGACGCTTCCCCGTGATTCGCATGTCCTCATCACGATCGAGCATGAGACGCACGGGGCGACCCTGAGTCCAGGCTCCGAGGGCAGCGAGTGCCGCGATGATCGTCGCCTGAGTTTCTTTGCCCCCGAATCCTCCACCCATTCGCGGGCTCTCAACGACCACCTGATTGCGGGGCAATCCGAGAACCTGAGCAATCAAGGTCTGGTTTTCGCTGGGATGCTGGGTCGAACACTCGATGTGCACGCCCCCTTCGCGGTCGACGCGGGCCAGGGCGGCATGAGTTTCTAGGTAAAAGTGATCCTGACCGCCACTGCTGAACTGCCCGGAGAACCTATGAGTCGAATGGTCGAGCGCGCCTTTAACATCGCCCCGTTCGATGACCTGCCAGGGCGCGAAGAGGCGTCCCCGGTCAAGTGCGGTGGCAGCGTCGAGGATCGGAGGCACCTCCTCATACTCGAGCCGGACGAGCGCCCCCGCGCTGCGGCACGCTTCAACGCTTTCTCCGATCACGACGGCCACGGGCTGGCCGTGGTATTCGAGTGTTTCGGTGGCCAGAAGCACCTCGTCCTCCAAGACACAGCCGATCTGATTGCGACCGGGGATGTCGGTCGCGGTGAGGACGGCGAGCACACCGTGCACCGCTCGAGCAGCGGAAGCGTCGATGCGAAGATTCCGGGCCGAGGCTGTCGGTGAACGGACGATCCACGCATCAAGAATGCCAAGGTCGCGGGCCCTGTCATCGACGTATTCGGCGGATCCGTTGGCGTGGGCGAGTCCGCTCTCGTGGGTCAGCTCGCGGCTCCACTCGGCTTGGGGCCAAATCTCGGAGGGTGCGAAGTCGACGTCGGCGCGGAAGTGACGTTCGCGTTGTTCAGGTGGGCGAATCAATTCTCGAAGCAGGCCGGCGAGCACGCGAAGGCGATACTCGCGCGAAGCGCGAAGATCCGAGATCGGGCTCAACTCGGCCTCGAGCGCGGTGAGGAGGGTGCTCTCATCGGGTGCTGCAGCCCCACTGGAATGGCTGAGGAGCGTCTCGATGCCTGGGAGCCGCAGAGGTGTGCCGGCCATCCCGCCACAGGCGAGGCGAACATCGACCATCTCGCCGGTATTTGAACGTTGGATACGCGCAGCGAGCGACAGGCTGCTTATATCCATCTCCCGGCGCCGCGAGATCTTCTCGAAGCGGATCTCCAAATCGGGAATTGCCTCGGCGGCGGTGGAGGCAGTGGCATCGAAGCTGATGTCGGTGATAAGTTCCCCGGCGGCCAGCGCGGTGCGTCGGTAACTCTGGAACCAGGCCTCCAAGGGGATTACGCGTGTGCCGGATCGAGAGCGGACTTCGACGCGGCCGCCGATCACCAGCAGGAGCGGAGCGAAATCGCCGATGGGCGAGGCGGTCGCGAGATTTCCGGCGAGGGTGGCGCGATGCCGGATTTGGCGGGAGCCGAACCATCTGAGCACCTCGTCGATAGCCGGGATAGATCCGTCGAGCGCTTCGCCGATCTCAGTCAACGTGGCCGCAGCACCCACATGCCACCGGCCGTCGGAGATGGTGATCCGGCGCAGTTCGGCAACGCCTCGAGTTGCGATCAGGACAGGGAAGCGGCGCGCATGTTTGGAGATTTCAACCCCCAGCTCCGTGCCGCCTCCAAGAAGGGGCGCCTCGGGGAATTGTTCCCGCAGGTCGAGAAGCTGTTCCAGCGTGGTCGGGTGGAGAAACCGCCAGCCCTTGCCCGATGAAACTTCAGGCGTGCCGCGGGGATCAGGAGCGGGAAGGGTGGGCAAGTCCTGATCGCGAATCTTGGTCGCCTCCAAGGCCGCATCGCGGATCGGCCGGTAGCCGGTGCAGCGGCAGAGATTTCCGCAGAGATCGGGAGCGAGTCCGGCCCGGATGGGCGGGCAGGGCGTGTGGCAGGACTCAGCAAGGGATACGACGATGCCGGGAGTGCAAAAACCGCATTGAGAGCCGTGGTGCTTCACCATGGCGAGCTGAGCGGGATGGGGCGAACCATCCGCAGCAGTGAGGCCCTCAACGGTGACGAGAGATACTCCCACGTAAGCGGCAGCCGGAGCGATGCAGCTGTTGAACGTCCGCAGTCGCGGCCTCTCTGATGCGTCGAGTTCGATCCAACCCATGGTGCAGGCGCCGCAATCGCCTTCGCCGCAACCTTGTTTGGTGCCGGTCAGACCGAGCCGGCGAACTACTGCCAGGACAGTCTCGTTAATGGCGAGCTCACCCGCGTCCCATTCGCGACCATTGATGCGGAAAGCCGTCATTGCTCGCCGCCGGCTTTGAGGATGTCGATCAACTCATTTGTGCGCATGGCCCGGGCGTAGAATGTATCCATGCGATCGCAAGTCAGGTCCTGAATCGCAGGATCGAACGCCCCGGTGGCATCGCGCAGGAATACGACCTTGTAGTCATGGAAAAAAGCGGCGCGGGTGGTGGACTCGCAACAGACCTCGGTGGCTACGCCGACGATGAAAAGCGTATCGAGCCCCAGATTACGCAACGCCGTGTCCAGGTCGGTGTCGTGAAACGCGTCGTATTTGTGCTTCACGATGCGATGTTCACCCACGTCGGGCTGGGTCATGTTCGGATAGAGATCCATCGACGGATCGCCCAACCAGAGTTCACGCGATTTGCGGATCACGGGGTGTTTGGCGAGGATTAGGCCGCCACCAGGCCAACTATGGTCGCTCTGTGTCCAGATCACCGGAACGTGGGACTGGCGGCAAGAGGCCACGAGTTGGTTGATGTTGGGTATAATTCGCAGCCCGTCGGGCGACTGGAAGACGGCACCTTCCGCGACGAAGCTATTCTGCATGTCGATCACGAGCAGGGCGGCGCGTTCAGGGACGATCTGAAAGTAGTCGCGCCCAAAGGCGACCCGGGGATGTTGTTTGCGTTCTTCGTTCACGGAATTGGAGGAGTTTTCGGGAGTGATTTTTTTTCTTCGAGGGCCAGTCCGGCCGCCTTGAAGCAGTCGATGGGAGCGTGGCCGATGCCTGCGCCGATTTGGCCGAAGCCGGCCTCCCGGTGGGCGATGCCTCCATTGAAGACTGGTGTGATTCCAGTCTTGAGGACACTTTGAACGGAGATCCCAAGAGGCACACCCCGGTTTTCGATGCCTGGAATTCGATACAACGGGTGCTCGCCAGAGACGATACGATACATGTTCTCGGTTTCCTTGCAGAGATCCGCAAAGGTTCCGCCCAGATACTCGTGGAGGGTGGGTGAAGCGGCGGAAGCGAATGCGCCGAGACCGCAACACTCGATCATAAAGCTGTCGCCAATACCTGGCGCGGCATCCGCATCGGTGAAGCCTTTTCGAAGCTTACCTCGAAGTGGTCCGGAGGGCGCAGTGAACCACCGATTGCCCAGCCCCGCCACGCGTATTCCGAAAACCGCGCCGTTCATGCACATCCCAGTCACGAGGTCGCCGGATCCTATTTTATGAGCACTTTCGCACGCAGATTTCGCGGCTGCGAGTGAAAGGTTGAGCAAGAAGTGGTCATTCTTAGCTAGAAAGGTGAAGATCTCAGGGCCGCTACTGCCGGCTAAGCGACTGATAGCCGGCGCAAATCTGCGCACGAAATGGGAGCTGGAGGCGACGTGTCGATTGTGCAGGTCGTCTCCACACTGGAGTCCAAGGGCGGTGAGGTCGGCGACACTCCATCCCTCGGTCTCTTCAATAACGTGCCGCAGACAGGGTGCTAGAAAGTCTCTTATCCAGCGCAGGTGGTCGATGACCACATCTCCATTCGCACCGAAACGCAGCACTTTTCCCAGTCCTTCGTTTAGCGGCGAGAAGCCGTCGACGCCGGAGTTGATATCACGGACGACCCAAACCGGCATACTGCGCGATACAATGCCGACCAGTGGACTCGCAAAGCCGAAGTCTTGACCGGGAAGAAGCCGGACCTTCCCCCGTTGAACCAGCTGCTCGGCTTCAGCACGAGCAAGTCCCTCGTAGATCAGCGCACCCACCATGGCACCACGAAGGGGACCGATTGGTTCCAGGCCGCCCAGAGGAGGTCCGGCGTGAAAGAGGGTCCACTCCTCCTCAAGAATCGGGCGGACATCGCCGGCTCGCGCCAGGCCAACCCAATGGGGGTGGGCGGAAGCGAGGCGGTCCCACGCAGGGCAAGGGGGCGTGGAAAGCTCGGCTGCCGAGCTCATAACATTTTTCTGCGGGCCACAACTGCGACCGCTCCGCCGCCGGGAGTGCCTTGGTGTTCACCGCCCCCGGAAACCTGTATCATCGGATCGCCGACGACGGAGGTGACGAGCGTGTGAACCACGGCCTTGGCGATAAGCCATGAGTAGGGCCCCAGATAATCCGAGCCAAGGACGTGACGCCGACCGCGGCAGGAGCCGGTGAGCTCGACGGCGGACTTCAGGAATACGTGCTCGACCGGATTGTCAGTGCCGCGCGAAAGCGGCTTGTCTGCGGTAACTCCGGCGGAAGCGAGCGCGGCAAACACTCCGGAAAGGTCCGCACCGTCTTCGAGCAGGGCGTGACCGATGCGAAACGGGCTGGCGGAATAAGGTGCGTTCCCCATGACCATTATGGCCACATCGGTTCGTTCGGTGCCGGCTGAGGCGCTCGCCACTTTTGAGAAGAGACGGTAGTCGATGCCTATCGCCTGATCGGTGATGGCCCCCGAGCGGATCAGGTCGTC